>JAJFUY010000145.1 GCA_021372185.1 Chlamydiales bacterium
GAACGCGGGGGTTCTGTACACACTCGCTAGAGAGCAGTGGTAACTGCGAAACGAGCGCATGTTTCGCAGTTACCACCGCTCCTTAAGTGCTGCTACCATTAAACCCCGCGTTCCACTCCAAGCCTACCAGCTTGAAGTTGCACACGGGGCTAAAGCTGTGCTCCAGCTTCCGCTGGAAAAACAGGACAAAAATTAGTAAGAAAAATTTGCCAATGATTAATTGGAAAATAGCCTATTCGTTTCACCCTAAGCCTGGCCCTTTGCTTCAATTTTGAGCCATCTTGTCAAATGACCATTAACTGTTGGTCATTTTTTGTAAAAAATGCTACATAACCCCATATACGTGCTACTGATTTTTACGAATAAAAACGAAGGGGACCTTCACCTCTCTAAAATACATAACTTAATGGAGCCATGTGGAAGCACATACATTTTTAATTCAACTAGTAGTCATTTTATTTTCTGCAAGAGCACTTGGTGAACTTGCGGCATACTTTAAAGCACCTTCGGTAATTGGTGAGCTTCTCACTGGTATTTTGATTGGACCAAGTGTTCTTGGATTGGTCGAACTATCGACACCGATTCACCTGCTAGCTCAGATTGGCATTATTTTACTGCTTTTTGAAGTTGGTATAGAGACAGACGTCGGTCGTTTAGCTGCATCAGGAGTAAACGCACTTCTTGTGGCAACAGTAGGAATAGTCTTACCATTTATCTTGGGCTTCTTGCTTAGCTATTATTTCTTCAATCTCACGCTACTTGTCAGTTTGTTTATTGGCTGTACTCTCACAGCAACAAGCATTGGAATAACCTTGAGAGTCTTGCGTGATTTACACCAACAAAACAGCCTTGCAGCCCAAATAATTACAGGAGCTGCTGTTCTAGACGATATCGTGGGAATCATTTTCCTTACAATTCTATATGAATTTTCAACGGTCGGAACAGTAGATCTCTTACGAGCCGGTAAAATTCTGTTATTTATAGTCATATTTTTTATAATCGCACCAATTGCCGCTAAATGCGTGTCTCAGGTGATCAAAAAATGGGATAAGAAAAGTGAAATTCCAGGACTTTTGCCATCTACTATTATTTCACTGATTTTATTTTTTGCTTGGGTAGCCTATCAGTTAGGCGCTCCAGAACTACTTGGAGGATTTGCAGCAGGACTTGCCCTGTCAAAACGATTTGTCCTGCCTTTTGGCAAGCGGCTCTCTCCAGATTTTGAATTCAGCCATAAAATAGAAGTACAGATGAAGCCTATAGTACACTTATTTGCACCTATCTTTTTTGTAGCCGTTGGCCTATCCATAAATCTCAAAGAAATCAACTGGGAATCAACATTTATCTGGACCCTAACCGGAGCGTTATTCATTGCTGCAGTAATCGGAAAGGCATTATCTGGATTCGCTGTTCTAAATGAAAAAATAAGAACAAAGCTCATTATAGGCACCGCCATGATTCCAAGGGGTGAAGTAGGACTTGTCTTTGCAAACATCGGTCTTACAGTAGGTGTTTTTAAAGATGATGTATACACAGCGATTATCTTAGTCATTGTATTAACCACTCTTTTAGCTCCTTTTGTATTGCGGGAACTGTGTAAAAGTGGATATATGGATCATGAAAAATCTAAGGCGGCTTGAATTTTGGCCCTCGGTGGTTAGTTAACCAACAGGGCCGTTTACTATAATTCTTCAAATCCTTGCAGTAAGCAAACTAAAACAATTCGAGCGGCACTCTTCAGCACACATCTTCACTACTTGCGATAAATCCCTTGTTTCCTTGAAAACTTCTCGTTGTCGCATAGCGCCATTACCCTGCTTCAAGATAGTCTTAAGGTAAAGTAACTCATCATAGTTATTCAAACTGCGAGCGATAGGGGCAAGTTCGTCAATAAGCCAGTACACCTCTTCGGCGATTTGCTTTTTTACGCCATTTGTACCAGTTGTAATAACACCGTTCAAACCATCTCTTGCGGCTATCCAGTGATTTTCTGTTGCCGCCCAGTGTTGCCTCTGATCCCACTTCCACGTAAAAGAATCCCTATCTACCATCTCCACAAGATTTTGGATAAAAGCCACAATAGCCATGATTTCTTGTACTGAATTACCGGCGTCGCAAATGCGAAATTCAATCGTTCCAAACTCTATGTTTGGTCGTATATACCAGTAGAGGTCTTTTGGAGACTTAATAGCTCCCGCACGAACCATCGTGTCAAAATAAAGCTCAAAGTGACTCCAGTTTTCAAGATATGGAGGAAGCCCCCCCGTGGGAAATGATTCCATGATACTTGGCCTACATGCCTGCATCCCCGTATCTTCCCCGTGCCAAAAAGGAGAATTTGCAGAAAGGGCTAGTAGATGAGGCAAAAAGCGGTACATGGCTCGAGAAAGTGCCATGGCTTTTTCTCCATCAGAAACCCCTATGTGCACATGCAAACCATAGACATTCATTCTTTTTACAAGCCAGCGGAATTTTTTCTGAAGCAACATGTAACGAGTATTAGGAAAAATCAACCGTTCTGGCCATTTTTGAAAAGGGTGGGTTCCGCTTGTAGATAGAAGTAATCCCAAATCTTCCACTACGGTGTAAAGACCTGCAAGTGTAGATTCTAGGCATTTACGACAGTCTTTTACATCAGTTGAAACCTTAGTGTCTATTTCAAGCATCGATTGATGAATTTCCGCCTTTACATGCGAAATACCTCGCTGCTCACATAGCACAAGCACCTCTTGTGCCCTTGGAGTCAAGTCCATAGTTACTGGGTCTATGATCTGTAGCTCCACTTCAACGCCAATAGTTGCGCCATCTGATCCGCTAAACTCTAATGTCATCAACGACCTCCTTTGTAGATTGAAAACCATAGCATCTCATCTTTCGGATTATTCGCAAAGCGCTTATACCTAAGTGTTGCAATTAGGGTCTACTCAACTGCGAACATGTCTAACATATAATAATTGCCATCACCAATTTTCTGCATTTAACTTGAAATAATGTACCCCAAAAGATAGAATATAAGTTTTTTTAGAGAGTTACCCTTACGTGACAAACAAACAAGAGTATTGGGCTACCTGTCCTGAATGCCAGGGACGTGGTAGAAAAAATTTAAAACTTCGTAAGCAAGCAAGGCAACGCTATCAAACTGCTACAGCTGAATATAAAAATAATGTAGCGCAAGGAATAGCGGCGGTCCGCCCTAAGATTACTCAATATTTATGTGATGATTGTAATGGAAGCGGTTTAATTTCTGCTACATCCCACCCAGTTACAGATGAAAACTATCCTCATGTAGCTATAATTGGAGCCGGGATTGCAGGAGTCGCGCTAGCAGTAGCCTGTTTACATCGTGGCATCCCCTTTACTCTTTATGAGCGCGATACGAGCTTTGATGCGCGAGCACAGGGTTACGGACTCACTCTGCAACAAGCCAGTAACGCCATTAAAGGATTAGGGTTATTCTCCTTAAAAGAAACAGAACACTCCACACGTCATGTTGTGCACACTACAGACGGTAAAGAAATTGTTGAATGGGGAATGAGAACGCACGGAAATACGAGTGCCACTCCTAAACGTAAAAATGTGCATATTCCAAGACAATCCTTACGCCTTCAGCTGCTTGAGCAATTAGGAGATCACGTACAGTGGGGCCACCGATTAGTGAGCGTTAAAGAAACTGGAGAGCTCACCTTTCAAGTTAACGACGAAATAAAAACAGCCCAAGCAGATTTGGTGGTGGGTGCCGACGGCATACGAAGTGCCGTGCGTAGTTTGTTGATTAGTGAAGAAGCTGCTCCTTTACGCTATCTTGGCTACGTAGTTATTTTGGGTATATGTTCTTTAGATGCTATTGAGGGCTCGGATAGCCCACTACTTGATTCTGCCACCGTATTTCAGACCGTAAATGGCTATGAAAGAATGTACATGATGCCCTACTCAAGTGACTCAATCATGTGGCAGTTTAGTTTTCCCATGCCTGAAAATGAGGCTAAGGCCTTAAGTGATAAAGGCGTTTCTGCACTTCAAGAAGAGGCTATCCGAAGAGCCGCCACTTGGCACCATCCAATTCCTCAAATTTTATCAGCTACCCTTCCTGAACATATTACAGGATATCCTGTGTATGACCGAGAATTACTTAATGCACAATTACTAGAAAAAATGGGGCCAATTACTTTGATTGGAGATGCCGCTCATCCTATGAGTCCATTTAAAGGACAGGGCGCAAATCAAGCTCTATTAGACGCGTTGGCACTGGCTCGTACAATTTCAACAGCATGTCATCCCATGGCTAATTGGAGAGAAAAGGGCATACGAGAAGCAGTGCTCAATGAATTTGAAGAAGAGATGCTAGCACGTAGTGCCGCTAAAGTAAAAGATTCAGCCCAAGCCGTAGAACTTCTCCACTCCAAACTTGTCCTACGCGATGGTGACGGCCCTAAAGGAAGATGTTTACGTGGGCATTTTTAAAGGATAGGCTATAATAAAAAGAGCCGGAATTCTATAATAAACTATAATCCACAGTTACAATTACAAACAAAAAGGATTTTTTATTACTACTTCACTAAAAAGCCTTTGTTTAGATGTTCTCTTAGATAAACATACTATAGACCCAAATTCTGTTTTTCCCTCTGATTTATCAGATAGATTTGCTAAGCTTATACTAGGAACAGGAAATGTAAATATTTGCCATCTTAAGTTGTGTACCCATCTCACAACTCTGCATGTAAAATTTCCCTTAACACCCGAAGTTGTACATACAATCTTTAGCAATTTCAGAACATCTCTTGAGACTCTCACTATTTCTCACGCCGACTTCAGCACCACAAGCTTTGTAGGTGAGAAATTTTCTAAACTACATACTTTAAAAATAATTCACCCACGCAACCTTAAGCAAGAGCAGGTAGATAGCCTTTGCAAACTTTTACCAAGTAAAATGACTGTATTTGCATTAGAAAACTGCAGCGAAATTACCTTTACATCTTGCAGGCTCATTGAGCAAACTGAACGCTCTTTCACTAACATAGAAAAGCCGGATAACAGCTGCCTGTCCGTTGACATGTAGGGCGCTAAAATGGGAAAATAGGCCAGCTGTTTTCCTATCAAACCTTTCACGTTGCTTTTCCGGTGCTAGCACAATACCGTTTACCTAGCTGTCAAATGTTTAGTTAACATATGTGTGTTTGTTCCAATAGCAACAAATATGCACTTCCAATCTATCAAGCGTCATCCCGTAAATCTAGCTTGATGCTCACATTCGCTTTTAATTTATTGATAAAATGGCCCACTTGTTCAATTTCAGGCTCTAGAATGTCTGTCGACACGTTCCATCTGCGCATCATTTCAATCAAAAAAATCTCGGTAAAGGTTTCGTACCAATTTGAACCTGGACACACATGCGGACCTCCTCCAAAAGGACTCCAAGCAAGTGAATTCAGGTGCGTTGGCACCTTATCATGACGGGCAGGAATAAATTCATTGGGACGGTCAGGAAATAGAAGCGGACAGCGCCCAGCAAGATTTTGTGAAGGAAAAATAAGCGCCCCTTGAGGGATGTGACGATGAACTGTTTCATAGGCATGCGTCACCTTAAGAGAGAGGTCTTGCCTTGGAATTCTTGTAACTCCAATTACTGGTGTAAACATGCGAAGACTTTCGGCCATGATTTGCCGCACAAGTGGTACATGACACTCTGATGGAAAAAAAGACTTCCCTTTATTAGCAATTTCATTCCGCACAGAATCTTGGAGTGTAACATCCTGAGCAATTTTCAAAATTCCATAGGTAAGAGATGAAGCCGTGCTATCCATGCCGGCAAACATAAGTGAAAAGAGAACCATTTTGATTTGTTTATGATCAAACACGCCGCCCTCTACAAGATCTCCTGCCAAGCCCTTTTTGTCATTGATTGCTTGACTTACTGTCTCAAAAAAATACGTTCTTGCGCGAGCTAACACCATTTCATCAAAAGGCTGTTGCAAAAACCGTGCCACAATATAATCAAAAAAGGTTTTCATGGAATCTGCCATCAACCCTTTAGCGTCTTTTGCACCTAAAAAATGCCGGCACATCATATCGCATACAAAAGCATGTATATGTTGTGTAACATTGACCGATCCATCTGTTCGAGAAAGCTCATTCCACCGCAAAAGCGTATCCGTAACACACGCCAGCATCTCTTTTTCTAGCAATTCAATCCGGCTAGATGAAAATGCCGCATTTAAAACAGGTTTATATGTTGTTGTCATGGTTGGCGAGCAGGTGAAGATAATGTCATCAGGCGTGATGGTATGATCTGCCAACATATCAACGATAAAATGAAAAATGGTATTTTTTGAGTTATCAGTAATAAAAAGATCGCCATCTCTATGGGATTTAAATACCGCTTGAGTAACTGCCGGGTGTGTTGCAAAATACATCGGAGGCACAGGTAGAACAGGGAGCAATTCATGATGCGCTAAAAGTGAATCATGAGATGCCACCATCTGCTGCAATTTATGAACATTAAATCCCCGACAAACAAGAGCAACCGTATTAAAAATGTGTATTAGACTAAAGCTATAGCCTTGTCATAAAGCTCTTGGGCTTGAGATTCGTAAGATGTATTGCCATAGACCACTTCAAGGCGTGACCAGAGGGCAGAAAATAGAAGCCCCAAGCAGATGGCGGCATGTAGTTCTGCTAGTGTGATTTTAATTGGGTAGGCTTCTAACAGGGCTATTTTTTCTTGCTCGGAAAACTCATACCAGATGCAGAGAAATGCAAGGTCAAAAACAGGGTTGTTCCAGCCGGCGCATTCAAAGTCTATTGCCCAAATGCGCCCTAGCGTATCTTCCATAAGATTAAAGGCAAGGTCGTTATGGCATAAAACCAGCTTTTTAGCAGCTGGCATCTTTTCAATTGCCTGGGTAACGGATTTTTCCCAACACTCGAGGAGGGCATTATGCTCCCGCAGCTTGCCCATAAAAAAATGGATGTGTTCGATGGTTTTTCCTGCGCCCATCTCAGAGCTTTCCACACTATGTAAGGCTTTTATAAGGTCAATCACCTTCGTGAGCACGCCAGGATGGCGAATGCTCTCTTTAGATACTACGTGCCCATCAACAAATTGCATAACTAATATGCCCTTTGCCGGGTCTGCATTTGTAAGTGGCGGAGCAATGCCTAGATTCTCTGCTTCACGATAAAAGGCTAACTCTTTCTCTCTATCAAATCCATATTTAGCAGGATCATCCACGCCAAGGCGAAAGGCAAAATTGCCCTTTTGTGTGCTCACGCGAAAACACTGGTTTACAGCACCACCTCGAAGCGATACTACATCATGCGCATCAGGGCAAACACGAAGTATTTCTGGGTGCACATCACGCGTTGCAGAAGACTGAGGCAAAGAAATCGGAAGCCATGGGCACTCTACATTCATAATAGGAATTATTATATAACATGGGTGTATTTTAAGAAAAGGAGTCTTGGGCATTTGAATGCCCAAGTGCCAAGCCTGACCCCGTTTTTGTTAAAAAGCCTTTACATTCGTAACAGAGCTTTAAGTACGAAGGGGAAAAATATAGTCTCTTCCACATGACGTATTTGCTGAATTTCTTGTTCGTTTGATTCCCCTAATTTTTTAGCTTCTTTATTAAAAGTTTGCAACACGCAGGCTGCATGCGCATGAAAATCTTTTGCCACGCGAAAAAGAACCGCCGTTTCCATATCAAAACTTGCGGGTTTTGGATTTTGCTTAAGCGTTGTCAATATCTCCTCGAGTCTTAATTGTCTTGCATGCTCGAAGCGATGAGGTAATCGCAGGCCATGATAGTTTTCTAAGTGATGGCAGATTCTTTTTTCATAGACGATGCCATTTTCTTCAGCTTGAGCAACCAAAGCCTGAATCATATTTGTAGAGGCTGGAACCACCTGACCCCACTCGGCAGGATCAACACCACTTTGTAAATTAAACCCATACAAATTATCAGCCTCATCTACAATTTTCACCAGGTATGCATCGGATTCAGGTGGAGCTTTAACGTCGTCAGACCCATAGCGAAGCACATACTTTGCACCTTGTACAAAAAGCTCTGTAAACACAAGCCCTGATCCCGTCCCTACATGTGCACTAGCGATAAAAATCTTTTGCCCTTGATAATCGCCAATAAACACAACAGGCCCCCACGAACAGGCAAACTCCTGTCGATTTTCTAGCAACTGAGAAAGCCTAAGCACTCTACTATGGTTTGAGCAGACAATACCCCGCTCAGGAACCTGGCACCTCACAAAGAGACACTCTTCAGAAGTAACCTGTATATCGCTTTCAGGGTGTACAGCAAAAATGTGCACCTGAATACAACAGCATATAAAAGCAAAAACAAATGTATAAGTACGCATAAAAAAAGTCCTTTTAAGTTCTTTTCCCAAAACATGGTACAGAACCCTGCCTTTTTTTAGATTTGAAATCTAAAAGATGCGCACCCCAAAAACAGTAAACAAGCGCACTTACCTTCACAAGCATCCGCATTAGGCAATCAAAAATAGCCACAACGGATCGTGCTAGCTCAATGACTTCATATTTCTTGTGCCGCAGGTACAAGTTTATTATTAGCCCATCAGTGCAGCCCCGGCGGGGCAAACTATGGGAACGAGTGTAATTACTATTTAGAGCCACGCATGTGGCGACTCATTATTTTATTTGTTCTTTTTGAAATTCTAGACTCGTGAGATTGCACTTTAGAGAAAAGAAAACTGCGAAATCCACACATTAATAAACCATTTCAAGCTTGAATGGATTCTATATAATCTAAAAACTTATATAGATAGGTGTTCATTTGAGTATAATCATTTCGCTTAAGCGTAGCAGCATCTTGTATGTAGGGAAGAGATTTGTATTTCTCTAGATCACCTACACAATTTTCTATCATCCCATTAATTACTTCTGGAGTAAATTCAAAGTGACACTGAAAACCATACACTTTGGGGGTATACCGTATGATTTGTCTGGGACATCCCTCGCTATAGGCAAGTATTTCAGAATCTTGTGTTACACCTGGCATATCACCATGCCAATGACCAACTAAAAACTTCTCTGGAAAAGATGAAAAAAGAGGATCTTTTTTACCCGATTCAGTCAATGTGAGCTCAAACACCCCTATTTCTCTATTGGGGCTATGCTCACATTTTGCACCAAGCGCTTCACCAATCAACTGCGCACCAAGGCAAACGCCTAATACAGCTTTTTCCTTGTTAATCGCCTTTTGAATAAATTCTATTTCTTTTTTAGCATCGAAATACGAGCATTCTTCAATTGTAGTTGCAGGCGATTGTGGGCCGCCCATAATAACTAGAAAATCAAAAGCATCTACCTCTTCCGGCAAACTTTCATTGTTGTAGAATTTTGTATATTCTATTTTGTGGTTTTTGCTGTTTGCCCACGTCGCAATTGCAGCAGGAGCTTCAAAACTTTCATGCACCACAATATGTACTTTCATAGCATCTCCGTTCAGATGAATCCGCAGTATACAAATTCAGAGATATTCTGTGAAGGGCTCTTAAGGAATATGCCTGGCTTCCCCCTCACCTTAGGAGCGCTTTAGCATTTTGACTAAAAAACGCAAAAATGCGTTATTTAGTCAGAAACACAACTTGATTTCATTGACTAAATAAAGCAAAAATGACATTATTTAGTCAAATACAGAGGTGGTGCATATGTTTATAGGGCGCGAACCTGAATTAAAAAAGCTTCAGGACTTTCTAGCAAGGAACATTGCTGGCCTAATTGTTGTTTGTGGCAGGAGACGGGTTGGCAAAAGTACTTTGATTGAACATTTCGCAAAATCGTCCCGATTTTTAGAACTTTATGGGTTAGCGCCTAGAGTTGGGCTTACAATGCAAGATCAGCTGGATCACTTTGGCGAACTTCTTGGACTTGCATTTAACATGCCCCCTTTAAAATTTGACAATTGGAATAGTGCCCTCTCTACCCTAGCTTCGCTCACAGCATCTGGTAAATTTATCATTTTATTAGATGAAATTTCATGGATGGCAGGAAGTGATAAAGATTTTGCGGGCAAGCTTAAGGGCATGTGGGACACAAAATTTAAAAAAAACCCTGAACTTACACTTATCTTATGTGGTTCTGTAACATCTTGGATTGAAGAGAACATTCTAAACGACAAAGGTTTTGTAGGTCGCATATCGCTCACACTTACACTTGAAGAGATGCCGCTAAAAGATGCTAACAAGTTTTGGGGTACAAGAGCTGTCTCTGCAGCAGAAAAATGCAAAATTCTTTGCGTGACGGGTGGCATTCCTCGTTACCTTGAAGAAATTCGACCAGAAGATAGTGCAGAGCAAAACATCAAACGGTTAGGATTTACTGAAGGTGGGATTTTAGTTGAAGAATTCGACAAAATTTTTCGGGATATTTTTGGAAAACGAGCAAATAGCTTTAAACAGATTGTTCTAGCTCTGGCAAATGGCAGTCGAGAAATAGGCGAGCTATGCCACGTCCTAGGAACAAAACCAACAGGAGGATTTAGCAAAAAGCTGCATACACTTGAGCTTTCAGGGTTTATTGCGCGCGATTACGTGTGGGAAAAAAGCCGCAAAAAATCAAAACTTTCCAGATACAGACTTAAAGACAATTACATCAGATTTTACCTCAAGTACATAGAGCCCAAAAAGGAGCTTATCCACAGCGGTCTGTACGAGGATCTGTTTTTGGAAGATTTGCCAGAATGGCATACAATTATAGGCCTTCAATTCGAAAATCTTGTCCTAAACAACCTCCGTACCATACAGAACCTTCTTGATATCTCATCTTCAAGTATCTTGAGTGCCTCACCTTACTTTCAGCACGAAACTAAAAAACATAAAGCCTGTCAAGTAGACATGCTGATCCAATGTCGCTATTCAATTTATGTATGTGAAATTAAATGTCGACAAAAAATTACTTCGGAAGTCATTGACGAAGTATCAGAAAAAATTACACGCCTGAACATACCAAAAGATGTTTCTATAAGGCCTGTTTTGATTTACCAGGGCGAGCTTTCCCCAGAAATCAAACGGGCAAACTTCTTCTCACACTTTATTTCTTTTGAGGAACTTTTAGGGAGTTAAATCGTTGACAAAGGAAACACCGTAATCAACTATCCAACGTACGACTCTATAAAACTTTCCTACGCACTTTTAGATCAGTTGCAAAAAAAGTAGCCACCCCACACCAACAAGTTCAGCCCAAATAGCCCTTGTACAATAATTGATCGCAGGGGTCGGGCTTTTTCAATATGACAAATCAAAAAACAAGCTCTCGCTAAAATCTTGCAACCGCTATGATAGACGCTTTAGTTTAGGGTCATATAATGGCAAAAAATTTGGCATCAAAGGTTTCTCTTCTTTCACAAGCTAAGAAAGAACAGGCCTTTACTACTTTTTGGAACAGCTTTAAAAAAGAAATCGCAAAAAATTCTGCCCAACAAAAAGAGCTAGACCTTCAACTAGCCAAGTTTCAGACCGAAAGTAAAAAGATAGATGAAGAGCTATCCCGCTTTCAGCATTTTCTCAAATCCATCCCCATCGCATCTACTATTGCTAACTGGATATTTGAAAGCTCACTCACTCAAAACGTGCTAGAGAGATACCTAAAAGCCTTTTCACAGCTGACCACAAAAAACATTCTCCAACTTCATGATGCCAAAGGCAACTTACTCACCCTGGCCTATTTCATGGAACATGGCCATCAAGATTTAATAGAAAAAATTCGCACAATCGACGATTGGTCAATCTTTGAAAAAGAAGAACTCGTAAAATGCTATATAGAATTCACCCACAGCCTTGCACGTAACACCTACGACCTTATCCCCTTAGCCTTCGACTCAGATAGAGACCGCGTCCAGCAAAAAATAGTCACGTACGATAGCTTTATAGACTTCGTCCAACAACTCCCAAAACGCGATGCACTCATAGCCAAACTCCTCTACTTTGGCGCCCCAAGCTTAGAAGAAATCATGGCCCTCACCATAAGTGCCGTCAACAAAAAACGGCCCGAAATAACATTCAACGAAGTTACAATCACCCTCCCGCAACACATCTACAACGAACTTTCCGAAGTTATCAAAGGCAAAACCTCTTCTCAACTAGTGTTCTGCAACGTCCGAGGCGAAAAAGTAAACCGCACCCACCTCAACCAAAGCTTCATACGCGCTTCAGAAAAATCTTCCCTAAAAGTAAAAATCACCCCAGCAAGCCTCCTGAAGCTAGATTCTAGAAAATAATCACCCCTCATTTTTATCAACAAATATTCCCATTGCACATAAAGTGCAATCGTGATACTTTTTAACAAACACCATGATACACATGAGGTAGCTAATGAAAATTCTTGACCTAGTCCTCTTAGATAACTTAAATCCAAAAAAACTATCTGACGCCACCAGATGCGTCTACTACTGCCAATGCCCCGGCTGTAAAAGCCAAAACTCCTTCATAATCTGGAACTCCCTAAACTGGTACTACTGCCGCCACTGCCGAAACCGAGGCGACTCAATCCAATACCTCAGAGATTTCCACAACCTCTCCTACAAACAAGCCTGCAAACGCCTAGGCGTCGCCCAAGGCGACCCCTGCACCCACCTCTGGAAACCCACAAAATTCATTTAAAAAATAATGAATAAACACCTAATATTCATCACAACAATCACCCATGAGATCTAAATGAAAAAATGGTTCATCTCCGACACCCATTTCTC
>JAJFUY010000163.1 GCA_021372185.1 Chlamydiales bacterium
TATATTATATCATAAAGTGTAAGCTATGTGGGTGTGCTAAAGTGTAAACCATGTCTATTGGTTGGACCGTGATTCAATCGCCCTCAGCCGGGCTCTATTAACTATTCACCATTACCCCACCGTTCCCTGCGGTCACGGTGGGCTTCGTTCAGTCGTCCTAAAGGACTCTCAGACAGTTGGACTTGGCTAAAGATAAAATCAACCACACAACTGGCAAAACCCATTCAAAGTAATAGAATGCCCACGAATAATAAAACCCTGCGGCACTATATCCGAAAGGCCTTTTGGGCACTTGTTGATAAAGTAGATTTTGTTACAGCTATCGCATAAAAAGTAATGGTGATGTTCTTTTTGGCGAATTTCATAGCAGGTTTTTTCACCAGGCAGTTCAATAATTGAGATCTTTTCTTCTTCGCTTAGCGTTTTGATGGTGCGATAAACGGTAGAAAGGTTAATCTGTGGAATTTCAACGGCTGCATGCTGCAGTATTTCTTCAATAAACAACGGCCTACCAGTGCTTGAAAGACATCGTAGAATAGCTGCGCGCTGTTTTGTCATACGTTGCATACAAAATCCCTTTTTCTTATTGCAAATGAATTTGCATTTGCAATATCGTATCATCAGTTCACAAAAAATTCAAGGAGCCCAATCATGAAAATAGCACTTTTAGCGCTTATTACAGCCCTAAGCCTCACACAAAGCATTTGTAGTTTTGGCCTCAATAACAAAAAAGTTACCTTTTGCGACAAGTGTAAATAGGAAAAAACCATGTCAGTTTCTACAACACATGTGCATTCACACGCCTGCCAACACCATACACCCTCTACTTATGACACAGCTATTACAGGCTTTGAAAAAGTAAGTGCTGTGGCCCTTGGTGTCTTTTCTGCCTACGTGAATGCAAAAAGATTTATTCCCTTTTTTGCACTCGGGCTTGCTATTGGCGTTTATAGCGCCCTACAAGACCCCAACGGTGTGCCGCAAAATATTAGCAGCTCATCCTGTGCTCACGGGCTTATAGAGCAGCTTACCCAGGTAAAACTACCACGCATGGTAGCGCTTATTGCCAATATTGCCGTTACCATTTGCCACATAGACCATCACGATACAGTCTTTGTGCCAATAACAGCCATATCACTTGGCAACTGGGCAGGAAAAATTGCCACGTGCAAACTTATTAATGAATTCGCTTGCCTTTTAGTTCCCTAGAATTTTTGCATTTGGTTAAAAATAAGGCATGAAGTACTGTTGTTTTAGTTACTAAGCCAACTAAAACAACAGGTAAGTTATCATGCAATCCGCACCCTCGCCCCCTTTTGATGCACGATCGGCATCATCTCCGGCTATTATTTTAGCACCTAAAAAATCAAGCAGTGAAGCTACTTCTCCTCGTATAAGCGTTGAAAGAAAAGCCTCCGCACCAGATTCATCCAGATCACTTCAAAGAAAATTAAGCACGTTTTTTGATAGACAAAGCCCAAATTCTCCTCGATCGTCAAAAGGCAGCCCCGTTATGTCGCCAAGACATCCCTCTCACACACCAGTATTTTATGTGCGAATTCCTATGAAAATTCGTGTAGAAAAGCATTTAGAAGTGGATGCAGGTGACGTAATAACAGTGCGCAGCGTTGAAACTGTAAATGGCTTTTGTATTGCTGAAAACAACAACCAAGCAGGAGTCATTTACGCCAAACATTTATGCGCTGATAGCCATACTAGTAACGTCTATCTTGGCGCACTTGAAGTATTGTTAAAACATCCCCCTCTCTTACAGCATATAGTCAACATAGATGCCCCAGAATTTCCCAATAAATTACCGAAACTTGTGGCACTTCTTACTGCGAGAAAAATTTTGCCACTGGCCTTAAAAACACTTTTTGCTTATGAATTCTCTACACAAAAAGCAAATCCAGCGTTAAGAGAACAAACAGCTGCAGTAAAACTTGCTCTTGCTGTCATAGATTCTGGCGACAAAAAGAAAATGGATGCTTTTCGAAAAGAATTTGTCCTACAAGTAGTAAAATCTATAAAAAAAGAGATCAAACAAAAAAAATCAGA
>JAJFUY010000188.1 GCA_021372185.1 Chlamydiales bacterium
CATCGAATGTACATATTGACTGTAACAGCTTATCTATCTATTAGCTTTTTTAACTCTGTGTGTACTGCACTTAGATGGTCTTTTTCTGCTGATAACTTCAGCTGATTATTTGCATCTTCATTCACTGCAATCTGAAGAGAGCCGGTAAACAACGTTCCAGCATCCTGATGCCCCTCATTGCGTGCTGTTGCCGAAATTGCTGGGTTAATTGTGTTCAAAAATAAAAAACCTAGCAATTGATTCGTCACTACTTCTGCTACATCCCACTTTGCATATTTAGCTTTTTGTGCTTGTGCAGGATTTTCTTTTGCTGTAGAAAAAAGACGTTCTAATTCTGGGGCAATAGCAGAATTTAAGCTTCTTAAAGATTTTGGCATGGCAGTTAACTGATCTTTTATCAAGCCAAAAGTAGAATCAAATATAGGTTTATTATGGTCAAATCTTGCCTGCTGCTGAGCTTCTCCATCTGTCTTGTATGATTTTTGTAAATCTAGAGCAGATGTAACACACTTCTTCATCAAATCACTATCAGCTGCAAGCTCTGGCATAGCGGCTAGTGCGACTCCTGTGTACAATACAACTGTCATACTAGTGCTTCTAAACCTGTCATCAACATTCAAATTCTTACCATCTTTAATTAAACTAGACACTTCATTTCTCAGAGCTAAAGTTACCAATTCATTAGTGGCTTCAGGACCTAGTGCTTGTGCTACAGCCGCAACATAGGCATAATTCTTAGCTTTCACTTTTTCATCACCACCGGCAGATGCGGAAATACCTTTCTCTGCAAGCTTATCCAATAAATTTCCCAAGAGAATTTCCCGCTCAGCACCTGTGGCCTTGTGAATCTTCCCACACAAGCTTTTCACACTAACTCCAAGCTCCACTAAATTAAATCCACTCTCAACAACACTAGAGAGCAAATCTCGCAATCTTGGAGAGCTTTTTTTTGCCGTCTCTTGTACTCCTGATTCTTGACTACTCTCTTTGACCACTGGCGCCTCAGTTTTTGTGAAACTATCTGCCTTAGGAGGTGGTGGGGCGTTAAAATTTGGAATAGCTGGCCTAGATCTCGTACTTTTAGGTGCCCACGTTTGAGCTGAAGGTGGAGTATCCTGAGGAGGGGATGCGCGTCTCCAAGTTCCTGTATTGACCTTTTCAGGTGCAAGTTCAGATGACAAATCCTCAGATGGCAACTCAACCGTGTCGGCATCATCCATTTCATCATCAGTTAAGTTAATTGGCGGAGTTTCACTTCGTGCAGTCGGTTTTGCACTTTTCCATGAGCCTGTGTTCAGTACGGGTTCTGCAACGCGCTCTCCTTTCTTGGCAACTGCGCTAGTTTTGGGAGACGGTGGCGTATTTTCCTTTTTGCCAGCAGAGCCTGCTAGTAAAGCTGAATTGTCAGCCTTTGAGGAGATAGGCTTGGGGCTTCTCCCTGGAGATTTAGGGAAACTATTAAATAAATCACAGGTATCTTGAAGCAGTTTTTGTTGTGACTCAGTAAGACTATTATTTTTTAAATTAATTTGAAGAACAATCCTACCAGATGATGAGACAACTTTATTTTCTTCGATCTTAAAAATCTCATTATGTGCACTGCCTGTACCGCCGACACCTGCCGCCATAGTAGCTCCATTGCTAAAAAGCATAATAATTCAACTTACTCTTATTATAATAATTATTTATTTAATATTCCACAAAGATGTGCATCTGGCCAAAATAGGTAAAATACCTGCATAATTGATCAATTTCAAATTCCCTCTTATTCGGTTTTTTGGTATTCTGTCTGGCACTTAATTAGGAAGTAACTCATGTTTGCCGCTTTGTCGGATACATTTCGTACAGTATTTACCAAGATTGCCGGGCACAAAAAGCTCACTGAAGATAACATTTCAGAGGGTTTAAACGATGTACGCCTTGCTCTATTGGAAGCTGACGTGCAGTATGGCGTTGCCAAAACGTTTATCACGCGCGTAAAAGAAAAGGCAGTGGGCGAAAAAATTACCGACTCTGTAAGTGCCTCTCAGCAGTTTGTGAAGATAGTTCACGATGAACTCGTAGCTCTTATGGGAAGCACAGAAAATGACCTAATTTTTGACAAAAAACCAGCTTCTATACTTATGTGCGGCCTACAAGGCTCAGGTAAAACCACTCACAGCGTAAAACTAGCCAGCTTTTTAAAGAAAAAAGGCCGTTTTAAAAGCCCTTGCGTTGTTGCGTGCGACCTACAGAGACCCGCCGCTCGAGAACAGCTTAAAACCTTAGCTGCTAGCGCCCAAGTGGCCTGCTTTAGCCAAGATACCATCCATGACCCGCTTGTTGTTGCCAAAAACGCCCTCATAAAGGCTCAAGAGTGTGGCTGGGACCTTATCATATTTGATACCGCCGGCCGTTTGCATATAGACGAAGCCTTGATGCTCGAATTACAGAAGATGAAAGAGCTTGTAAAGCCCGAAGAGGTGCTTTTAGTAGTTAATGCCGCAACTGGCCAAGATGCTATTAAAACTGCCGCTAACTTTAACGAAAAGCTCAAAATTACCGGCACAATCCTCTCTATGCTTGATGGTACTTCTAGAGGCGGCGCGGCTATATCTATCCGCGAAGTTACAGGAATGCCTATCAAGTTCGAAGGTATTGGCGAAAAAATAGACGATCTTCAGGTGTTTAACCCCACCAGCATGGCAGATAGAATCCTTGGCATGGGCGACACAATTAACCTTGTGCGTAAAGCCGAAGAGTTTATCGACAAAAAAGATGCCGAAGCCATGGAAAAGAAGCTGCGCACTGCCAGCTTTACTTTTGAAGACTACCTTAAGCAAATGCAGATGGTAAAGAAAATGGGTTCTATGAAGAGCCTACTTGGTATGCTGCCTGGCATGTCTAAACTAAAAGAACTCGATATCGACGATAAAGAAATCTTTAAAGTTGAAGCGATTATTTTATCTATGACACCTCAAGAAAGGGCCGAAAAGTGCGAGCTGCATATGGGTAGACGACGTAGAATTGCCCGCGGAAGCGGCACCTCTCTAGATGATGTAAACCGTCTGTTTAAATCGTTTAAACAGGCAAAAGATTTTTTTAAAAATGTTCCTAATATGAAACAACTCGAGAAGATGCTCGGAGGAAATGTATGGCGTTAAAGATTAGACTAAGAAGTCAAGGTACTACAAATCGTGTAATGTACCGCCTTGTAGTAACAGACAGCCGCTCACCAAGAGATGGCAAATACCTAGAAGCTTTGGGCTGGTACAACCCATTTGCTAACGATGATGCAACACGTATGTCATTTAAGACAGACCGCGTTCAGCATTGGATTAACAATGGTGCCATTTTAAGTGAATGCGCAGAAAGCTTGATCAAGCAAGCAAGCCCAGCTATTGTACAAGCTCTTAACGTGCGTCGCCAAGCAGCGGCAGTAAAAAGACGTCAAAGACGTGCTTCAAAGAAGGCATAGTTAAGACCACTTGGACATCGATATACTCTGTTTATTTCCTGATTTTTTTTCTGGACCGCTTGATGTAAGCATGATCAAACGAGCAAGAGAGAAGGAAATACTCAACATCGATGTAGTAGATATCCGCCAGTTTTCCACCGAGCGTTTTCGTAAGGTGGATGACAGACCCTACGGCGGGGGACCAGGAATGGTAATGATGGCAGATCCGGTAGCTCGTGCCATTAGGTCTAAAAAGAGGCCTAATACAAAGACGATCTACCTATCGCCACAAGGGACACCTCTTACGGCAAAAAAATGCCGAGAGCTTGCAAAAGAAGAACACCTCATCTTGTTATCAGGACATTATGAGGGCATCGACCAAAGAGTGCTAGATAGCGACGTAGATGAAGAAATTTGCATTGGCGACTATGTACTTACAAACGGCAGCCTAGCGGCACTCGTTTTACTCGATGCAGTAGCAAGATTTGTACCTGGTGTACTTGGAGATGAAGAAGCAAACCTCTATGACTCATTTGAGCAAGGGTTACTAGACTGGCCGCATTATACCCGGCCGGATGAGTTTGAAGGAAAAAAAGTGCCTGAGGTATTAGTTTCTGGCGATCATGCGAAGATTGCTAGCTGGAGACTAAAAGCAGCACAAGAAAAAACACAAAATATTCGTCCTGATCTTTGGCAAAAATACAAAAATAGCTAAAGTGTAGGACAAAAGTTACTATAGGAGAATTAATCATGAGCAAACATAGCGCGATTCAGCAACTAGAGCAGAAGCAAATCAAGTCTAATGTTACAGATTTTAGCGTTGGCGATACAGTGTGCGTAAAGATTCGTATTATCGAAGCAAGCAAAGATGGCAAAGAGGCTCCAAAAGAGCGTCTACAGACATTCCAAGGCACAGTTATTGCAAAGACTGGAAGTGGCGTATCAGAGACATTCTCTGTTCACCGTATTGCATATGGCGAAGGCATGGAACGTGTATTCTTCTTACATAGCCCACTTGTTGCAAGTATCGAAGTGGTACGCCGCGGTCAAGTACGCCGTAGCAAACTCTACTACCTACGTGGTACATCTGGTAAAGCATCTAAAGTTAAAGGCCGTTTTGGTTCTGCAGCTCAAGCAAAAGCATTTGCTGAAAATGATGCCCCAGAAGCTGCAGTTGCTGTAGAGAACGAAGCTGATGTCTCAGCTTGAGATATTTGATCTCATAGAAAAATCACCCCTTGCAGAATCTGTTAAGGCTCTGCAAGGAGCGCTTTTAGCCCATGAACTAGCTTTATGGAAAAGCGGCTTTCAACATATTGCCGGCGTTGATGAAGTAGGACGAGGCCCCCTTGCCGGCCCAGTTGTTGCCTGCGCGTGCATCCTTCCCAAGGGTGTAGTATTTCATGGCATCCAAGACTCTAAATCCCTCTCATGTAAAGAGCGCTCAAGACTCTCTGACTACCTCACATCACACCCTGATGTACACTGGTCACTCAGCGCTGTCTCGCACGAAATTATTGACGAAATCAATATCTTAAGAGCCACGCTTTTGGCCATGAAGCAAGCTGTAGAAAGCCTCAAACAAAGACCTGATTTTGTGTTAGTTGACGGCAGAGACACCCCACCAGTAGATTTTAGCAAGAAGGCAGTAATTCGTGGCGACGCAGTAAGCCAAAGCATAGGCGCCGCGTCCATTATCGCCAAAGTATACCGCGATAAGCTGATGGATGACTACCACAAGCAATACCCAGAATATGGCTTTGACAAGCACAAAGGCTATGGCACCCAATACCACCGCAACGCGATAGATAAGTATGGCCTTAGCCCTATCCATCGTAAGACTTTTGGTTCTGCTAAAACCCTTGTAGCCGCACCAACACTATTTTAAACTTGCCCTTGCCCGATTTTGTTTTTGTATTGGTATTAGTGTGCCGTAGGTACGCCTAATTATTAGCCCATAGAGGTTGTGAAAAAATTAGAATCCTGGCGAGTTTGCTGATATTTTTTACCAGATTTTAAAATTTAGCCCCGCCCAAACCGGCACCTGGACGGTTCTGGCGGGGCTAAATTTTGAAAGATGCAAAAAAGATCGGCGAAATCGCCTGGATCTCTATTTTTTCACATCCTCATAGTATAACCCCGAAGGGGTAAACTATGGGAACACCATGAAAAAAAATCTCGAGCCACTTTAGTGGCGACTAAACCTTAATATTCAATCGCCACTAAAGTGGCTCCATATTTTAATTTACATGGTTCCCACAGTTTGCCCCATTCGGGGCTACACAGTGGGCTAATAATCAATTTGTACCTGCGGCACAAAAATTAACTCATTTGGTTTTTATGCTTGTACGGTTTTTTATAATCGCTTATGACACAGTACATTCAAAATAAGGATCGTTGTATGCCAGATAAAGACCCGCCAAAACCAAATTGTGTAGATCACTTGGCTAATGAACGTACATTTTTAGCCTGGATCCGCACAAGTGTTGGTATTATGGCATTTGGCTTTGTGGTTGAAAAATTTACGCTATTTATGCGTCAAATTACATACTATTTTGCAAAAGAGGGCACAACCCCTCTACCGCTACCTCATACGAGCTATTCTTCAATCTTCGGGATTATACTTGTGGCCTTTGGGGCTATTATGGGCCTACTTGCGTATATTAAATTCAAACGCGATGAAGCACACATCGACAAAAATACATTTAAATCATCATCTGTGCTTGCGTTACTTCTTACAGTAGCCATTTGTGTGATAGGTATATTCTTAGCTATCTATTTATTATAGATTTAGTAATAATTAGTTTAAAAAATGCTTTATTAAAAATTAAACTATAGTGTATGAAAGGGGAAATAGCGAATGGAGTCTACTCATGTTCACCACAGGCAAATTTTCATCCCTTCTCATCACTTCATGTTTATTAATGTCACCTATGTTTGCCAAGAAAGTAGCCCAAGATCCTGAATTATCAAATCTGGGCATTTCAGCGAGCCAGTATGCGGCATTAACTAAGTTTATCAACACCAAGACAAATGGCAAAATCGCTCGCTATAACAAACATACCTACGGCCTATCTCACACTATCGAATATGATGCAGAAACAGACAAATACTTTATTGTTTTAGAGGGTGCCGGCGTGTATCTAGATAGAGGCATGAAAAAAGTTGTCTCTAAAGCCCTTTGTGTAGATGGCTACAACACAAGTATAGTAGCTCGAGCTGAGCAGACTCAAGAGATGAATAGAGAACTTGCAATCACCAAAGAGTTTCAAGGGCGGCCCGGGCTCTTTAAAACTCTTGGCATCTGCCACCATCAAAACTTCGATACTCAATATCACACTATTTATTCAAAGCTCTACCAACCAGGCTCACTTCAAAAGATCTTCCAAAAGAACTACAAACTTACGTTCTATGAAACTGTACGTATTGCGCGCAACATCGCAAAAGGCCTAAAAACTCTGCACGCCAAAGGCGTTGTACACCGTGATTTAGGTATAAAAAACTACCTTATCAACATTCCAAAAGGCAAACCCGGCCGTCGTAAAATAGTAGCCTGTATTGCAGATTTTGGAAGAGCAGAACTTGCCAAAAACATTATCCCAGACGCAAGAGTTCAAGGTAACACTACCTACATGGCACCAGAAGGCCATTTCTACCAGAATCTTACCAAAGACTCCTACGCACCGCTCGATATTTTTGCCCTAGGCTGTGTATTCTACCGACTCTACTATGGCAAAAAAGCCCCATGGCAAGATACAAACTACGTAAAAAAAGACCCACGCCCAATAAAAGCACGAGTACGCGAACATAAAGCCCGCATAAAAGCTGTAACTGAAACAAGAAGAAAGGTTTTAGGCCAAATGAAACAGCGCACTCCAAAGCAAGAATTCGAATATATCATCCTAAAAATGCTGCACACAGCTGCAAAAAAGCGCCTCACCGCTGCTAAGCTTTATAAGAAAATTGATGACGTCTATCGACAGCTTTAGTCCTTCCTAATTCCGCAAAGTCCCTGTCCAATTAAGCTTGCTCCTTAGGGTGGAGAAATAGTCAAAGCCAGGGATGTTTACAAGGCGGAAGCGTCGTTTGGCGGGGCGTATGGTGAATTTTTCACGGGGGTTGAGCTGAAAGCGGCAGATTCCGTCAAAGGCAACTTCCATGGGGAGGTAGTCACTTAAATACTCTACTTCTATTGTTTCTGGCTGCTGCAGCACTATGGGGCGATTGGTGAGTACATGCGGGCAGATCGGGGTAATGACCACTGCTGCTAGTTCCGGAGATACAATAGGGCCGCCAGCGGCCAAAGAATAGGCCGTAGAACCACTTGGCGTCGCTACTATCACTCCATCG
Organism: Chlamydiales bacterium; assembly: GCA_021372185.1. GTDB lineage: Bacteria > Chlamydiota > Chlamydiia > Chlamydiales > FEN-1388 > SZAS-7. Next base: position 7,787 of record JAJFUY010000188.1, read on the forward strand.
GCGCTAAAGGTATTGAAGTACTTGCCATTTACCGTAAGGCCTACATCAACGAGGTTATAGTTGGGGCCTCTATGAACTACCATCTCATTAACCGCTAAACACGTGGTGCCATCAGTTTTAATGACTTCCAGCATTATGCGATCTTGCACTTCATAGTTACCGGCTAAAATAAACTCTAAGCTGTGATATAAATTGGCAGGGGTAATATCTGCTAAAAAGCCAAGCGTGCCAATATTTACGCCGAGTATTGGTGCATCTAATTGAGGATAGTTGTGCATAAGAGCCAGTATTGACCCATCACCACCTAAAGAGATGATAAGGTCAATTTCATTACTATCTGGCCCGACAACTTGTACGCCATTTTTTTGCAAAAACTCTGTTACATCGCGGGCTAAGTCATTAGCGTGTGGCTTTTTGTTATTAACTATAATAGCTACTATCATGATAGATTTTGTGTTTGAGGCTTGTTATCGGCGCCTAAGGCAAGTTCGCCTGCGCGGTTTTTCATCAACACTTCGATTTTCTTTTCTGCGTCGGAGAGTTTTTTATGGCATGAGATAATGAGGGAATCTGCCTCTTCGTAAAGTGCCAAAGACTCTTCTAAGCTTGTCTGTCCGGTGTTGAGCCCCTCTAGAATATGTTCTAGACGCTCAAATGCTTTTTCAAATGATAATTCTGGATTACTCATGGGTTTTTTACTCGTATAGTTGTGATTGCTGCATCTGCCTGGCCATCGACAAACGCAATTGTAATAGGTTGCTCTACTTGTAATGAGGCAGCTGACGATATAACTGAACCATCTTTTTGTGAAAAGATAATGCTATAGCCTTTAGCTAAAATTTTTTTAGGGTGCAGTGAATCAAGTTGGGCTACTACATTTTCTAGCTTTCGCTTTTTTTCTTGGAGCTTTTTTTGCACAATGTTTGGGATTATGCTGGCAAACTGGCATGCCGTAAACGCGCGCTTCTTCATGATATAGCGCTGCTTTATAATGGCGTTTAGTGAATCGTTTTTAGCAAGTAGCTGCTGTTTTCTAATGCGTATAAGGCGTGATAGCCCAAGCTGCAGATTTTTTTCGTACTGCACAAGCTGTAGTTTTAAATCCTGTATTCTATTGCTAGGCCGTACTACTTCTAGGCTTTTTTTGTAGCGAGCAAGGTCTTGACTAAAGCCAGTAATTTTACGCTTTATGCTGCTATCAAGCTCTTCTGTGACATCATCTAAGCGCTGTTGGCTACTTTGTATGAGGTAGCTAGAAGAGGTGAAAATCGGGTGTCTTGCATGACGATAGAGGTCTTTTAGGCGAGCCTTAACATCTTTGTGAACAGCCTGTGAGATGTCTTTTTGCAATTTATTGAGTTTAGCAAGCATCTCTTCTTGTTCGTGCGAGATAATTTCAGCAGCAGCCGATGGTGTGGCAGCGCGCAAGTCTGCTACCATGTCAGCTATTGTAAAATCTGTTTCATGCCCCACAGCTGATACAACAGGTATCTGACTATTAAAGATAGCGTTTGCCACAACTTCGCTATTAAAGGGCATTAAGTCTTCTACACTACCGCCACCACGGCCTACAATAAGTACGTCTGCTAATTTATGCTCATTAAACTGCCGGATTGCATTGGCAATTTCAATATCAGCACCATCTCCCTGCACACGAACCGGGTTCAAGATTAGGTGAAAGCCGCTCATACGACGTCCTAAGACTGTTAAGATATCCTGAATCACCGCACCTGTTTGGCTAGTCACTACACCTATACACTTAGGAAAAGAGGGCAGTGGACGTTTTCTTTCTTGGGCAAAGTAGCCAAGTTTTTGCAATTTCTGCTTTAAAAGCTCAAGCTTTAGTAATTGGTCGCCCTTGCCTACATGAGAAAGCTCTCTTACAAGTAACTGATAGGCTCCTTTTGGGGGATAGAGGCTCATTTCGGCACGCACCAAAACCTGATCTCCTGCCTTTGGCACAAAGCCAACTTTTAATAAATCGCCCCGAAAGCACACGCAGGGGATTTGCGCGATATCATCTTTGAGTGAAAAATAAAAATGGCCCGATGTTTGCAATTTGGGGTTAGAAACTTCGCCCTTTACCCATACGCGAGGAAACGTTCCTTCAAGTGTAAGTTTAATACCTTGAGTAATTTCAGATACGGTCAGAATAACTGGACGATTTTCACTAGTCATAAGCCTGTAAGAATGCGTATTTTGCCAAAAATTCACAAGTGCTAAGAACGACTCTTGATGCAAATAAGGGAAGTACTATATAAACTCGTTTGGTATGCAAAGAGGAATATAATGGCAAAACAAGCGCGTCAGTGCCTACTTGTAGGCAACTGGAAGATGTATAAAACGATTGATCAGGCAGTAGCATTTATCGATGAAATTACTCCCATGGCCGAAAAATCTACCAGTAAAATTATGCTTGCCGTGCCCTTTACAGCTATTAAAACTTTAGCTGATAAAGTTACAGGAACATCGATTGTTATTGGCGCACAAAACATGAATGATGCCTCACAAGGGGCCTTTACCGGAGAAATTGCCGCTTCTATGCTCAAAGATGCCGGAGCGCAATTTGTGCTTTTAGGCCATTCTGAGCGCCGTACAATTTTTCATGAAAATAATGCCTTTATAAACCGCAAGGTACTGCGTGCACTAGAAAGTGAACTTGCGCCGCTTCTTTGCATTGGCGAAAGCTATGAAGATCACGAACAAAGTAAAACCCACGACGTGCTAAAAGAGCAGCTTACAGAGTGTCTAAAAGACTGTAAGCCCGAAGCCTTGCAATCACTAATAGTTGCCTACGAGCCAGTGTGGGCCATTGGCACAGGCCTTGCAGCCACACTTGAAGTGGTAGAAGCTGCTATGAAGGGCATAAGAGATGTGCTAACTGAGCTTCTTGGTGCCAAGGCGGCAAAAGGCATATCTATCCTCTATGGCGGCTCTGTGAGCGCTCAAAATGCTGATAATTATTTGAATTCCAGTGAAATTGATGGACTTTTGATAGGATCTGCCTCATTATCAACTGAATCATTTGCCAAAATAATTTCTCTCAGGCAAAATACATAGAGTTAAAAACAAGAGCTTAAAAAATGACATTTTTATATTTTTTCTTCATCACACTATTTCTTCTTACGTGCTTCTTACTTTGCCTCCTCGTTCTTATTCAAGAAGGTAAAGGTGGCGGCCTTGGTACAACATTTGGCTCAAGCGACTCTTCAGACTCACTTTTTGGTACATCTACACCAGAAATCCTGAAAAAAGTTACCGGCTGGTTTGCTACAGCGTTTGTAGTGGCATGCCTCGTGCTCTCATTCTGGACAGGGTCATTAGCCCGCCACAGCGCCACCCAATACACCCAAGACCAAACCGAAATGACTGAGTAGGTTTTTTCTTAATCTTGATCTTGATCTTATTCTGTTTTTCTTTTTTCAAAACGAGAATATGACAAAGATCAAGATTGATATAAGATTAAGAAAAGTAACAAATTTGGGCGCCGTAGGTGCCCGGTTATTATTAGCAGCCCATAGTGTGGCCCTGAAGGGGCAAACTATGGGAACGCATACCAAAAACCATCAGAGCCACTTTAGTGGCGACTAAATAATGAGTCGCCACTAAAGTGGCTCCATACATTGATTACAACGTATTCCCACAGTTTGCCCTTTCAGGGCTACACAGTGGGCTAATAATAAGGTGCACCTACGGCGCCCAAATTTGTTTCTTTTCTTATTCTTATTCTTGATCTTATTCTTATTCTGTTTTTCTTTTTTCAAAACGAGAATAAGACAAAGATCAAGATTGAGAATAAGATTAAGAGTCTGGGGGGAGAATGGCTAGTGTGGGATAACCCACATACGCATGACAATAGGTTGTCTTTTGCTGCTTTTGCCATCTTAACAGGTTGCGGGAGTAGTTTATGTCGCTTATTTTGTGGTTGAAGAAGTCGAGCCAGGCTAGGGTTCTTGTGGGTTTGAGGGCAGCAAGCGTTGGGCTGGCTTTTGTCCAGCCAATTGCCCATACTAACAAATTCTTGGCTACAGCACCTATTTTGTTTGGAATGTAGGTTACTACTTTTACTACTCTTGATGTAAGACTCTTCACACAAACAGGGATACCTGGCAGCTTTGCATAAACTGCCTGTACCGCTTGAGCTACTTTTCTCACACCAACGCCAAGAATTGGCATCTTCTTAAAGAATGTTGTCGCAATACCTCGCATAAAGCCTTCTAGCGTTTCTTTTGTCTGCACATTAATACCAGCAAAGCCCATGCAGCGCGTGGTGAGCTCTACGCAGTTATCATGAAAGTAGTCAAATGAAGGGTTACTCTCATTAACCGCCATAATTTCGGCTAATATTTGATCTGCGGCTTCTTTTGAAGCGGGGAGTGTGGTCACAAAACGGCCGCTATGGGCTCTTAGCTCTTCAAAGTCATGCATGGCCACTCGGCCCTTGACTTGGCCAAGTAACGAGCTTGCGCCAACGTACTGTTGCTCTCCAATATCACGTCTATAGCCAAATGAATAGACTTCACCAGTAGGTGTGATGATACGAAGGCCATAGTGCGTAGCCAGTTTTTCTGCCACACGGCCCATAAATGTTCCCGAAGTGCCAAAAAGAACCCCTTTGGATGTACACACCTGCAATACATAATTTTTATTAGGATCAGGTTTTCCTTGCGCTGCATAGTTCTGAAGGCGACTAACCACATCATGTGGCAGTTCATACACGTGAAATGGCTTATCAAAGCGATAGATATCAAGTGGCGCTAAGCCCACATGTGATGTATAAGTCCAGCGCTCATCAGGATTATCGAGTTTATGTTGTACGTGATACTGCTTTAAATAGCCAAAAGTGGCCTTTATAACTTCCCATCGGACTAATTTACCTTCTACAAGTATCTGAGGGTGGCCATCTACATCTTTGGCAATAACATGCTTTTCAGGATTTGATGTAAGGGAATGACGCAAGCCGCAGATTTGAAAGGCAAGGCCACTATCGAGTAAAAAGTTTACAAAATCTGGGTGTGTGGCAATAAAATCGGTGTTAAAACCAAGACGATCCCATTTAACATGTAATGGAATCTCATCTTCATGCTGCTTGAGAACCTGCGAGGCACTCTCAAGTAACCCATGAGCTAATCGGCCACTTAAAGAATCAGCGACAACTGTTTTTATTTTTTCTTTTAGACTAACTGAAGCTTTTTGAAGTTGAACATAATTTGGATGGACAGCCGAAAGGGCTCTATTTACTTGAGACAAAGCCTGCACTAAACTCATACTCCACCTTTACATATTATATTTTTTATCTATCTTCCTAAGAGCATCTTCGTACTTATTACGGTTTTTTTTAGAAATTCGATCAATATAGAGCTTTCCGTTAAGGTGGTCATTTTCGTGCATGAGCACTCGAGCCGGCCATTCAGAGATTGTTTCTGTAAATTCCTTTCCATGTTCATCAAGTGCTGTTACAGTAATAGTATAAGGGCGCTCAACATCTATATAAAGCTTTGGTATTGAAAGACATCCCTCTTCATGAACCCATGTTTCTTTACTTGGGTTAGAAAGTTTTGGATTAATATACACTTTAGTAGGTGCGCGAGAATAATTGCCATATTGGTCTTCTACAGGGTAGCGCACAAGGCAAATAGCCAAAAGTACACCCACTTGATTTGCCGAAATACCAATAGAACTTGCCTTATTCATCGTATCTTCCATATCACGTATAAGCTGGCGGATTTCGTCTGTAATTTCAGTTACTGGCAGTGCTTTTTGACGCAAGATTTGGTGATCGTAATAAAAAAGAGGTAATTCCATAGTAAAAATAAGGGTTTTTTTCAATTATAATAGAGTTTTTTGGCATATAGAGCAATTGCTAAAAAATTCCTCTATATGTTACCACATAGAAAAAAGGTATTTTGACATGCGCCTACTACTTTTACAAGACAACACCGAGAAAAAACCTGAATATGACGCGATGTCAAAAAAATATATTACAGAGCAAGACAGCACTTTTATCGACACAAGCTCTCAGGTTTTTTTGATAGAACATGAATCTGACATCATAGGTTTTATTGCATCTCTGCTTGAAGATGAATGCTTTCCTGATGAAGACCTACCCGAAATATGCCTAAAAATTACAGCGTTTTATATTGAACCCGAATGGCGAAAGCAGAATTTAGGCAGCCAAGCCTTTAAGCTTGTGCGCCAATGGGGAAGAGAAAACAAAGCTGCTCTTATTGAACTAGAAGTTGCTCACGACTGTAACCCCGAATTTCTCCAAAAAGAAGGGTTAGAGTTTGTAGGCTCTGGTAAAAAAGAAGTGTTTCGTGGCTTTATTTAAAACTTTCAGAGGATCTATGAAATTCGCCCTTAGTCTTGTACTTTCTTGCTTTTTATTACTGTCGTTGCAGATACCAGAAAGCAAAAACTACGTAAATGACCTTACAAACACCCTTACATCACAAGAATCTGTGTTTTTAGACCAGCAGCTCAGATCGTTTGAAGCAATGGAAGGCGTGCAGGTAGTAGTTATTGTGGTACCCACACTAGAGGGCCAATCTATTGAATTAACCTCGCAAAAAATTGCCAGCCAATGGCAAGTAGGCCCAAAAGGTCACGACAGCGGAATACTCATGCTTATAGCTAAGCAAGAAGGGCTTTCATACATTGACTTAGGCTATGGCATGGAAACAAATATTACAGATGATATGGCCCGTCAAATTAGTACAGACATCATGAATCCAATTTTAGCAAAAGGAAGAGTCTATAAAGGCATTATCGCCGGCATAGAAAAAATCTTTGCCGATTTTGGCTCTACAATAGGCGTAGGGGGAGCTCAGAGTGTAGGATCATTCTGGGATATGACAGCACTTATTATCTTCTTAGTAGCCATACCAATACTGTACTTCATCGCCCGCTTTGCAGACTCTAAACACATCTGGATCTCGCCAGCTTTAGGCTTTATCCTAGGCCTCACCCAGTCTATCGGCCTGGCAGTGGCCCTTGCGGCCCTTGGTGGGCTTATGGTGCTTATTTGTTATCTGCTCAGAACTTACGTTCCTCCTAGGAAGTAATTTTCCCTTGCCTTTTCCCTTGCCTTTGCCCTTGCCCTATTTTGTATTTTACTCTTTCCCTTTTAATACAAATACAAAAATCGGGCAAGGGCAAAGGCAAGGGCACGGGCAAGGGATTTGTAGAACTACCTTGACCTATGATGCATAAAATACTTATGCGTTTGGCGGTTTTTATCGCGTTTTAAGTTCCTTTTGTCATAGTCATGCATGACAAAGGGCGCAGTTCTGGCAGATACAAAAAATGCCTCTTCGATAACACGTAAGGCCTTCATCACATCAAGTGCGCTTGTAGTTTTTAGATGTACTACATTGCCTTCTTTGTCATAAAGAATGCATGTAATGGTAGGAATGCGAATAGAGAGCCACTCGAGGGTTTTCCACTCAGAGCTATCCCAAAACTGCTCAAAGATCCTTTTGGTACAGCCCTTTACAAATGACTGTAGAACGTGGTCTTTTAAGCGTTTATTGTGGTGGCTTGAATCTGAACTAATTATCTGGAAAAATTTATCAGCAAGACCAATGTCGTCTGTTGCTGATTGAATAATTGGGGTAATCTCAAGTAGGGCTTCAGAGTGAATATCCCAATTCAACTCTTGAACCCCGTGGGATTTTGCTTTTGCTGGGTAGGTGAGCGTAACAATAAATGCTGATGTTGATACAAGAATTTCGGTCATCTTTACAAAACTCATAATTCCTCCAAAAAATTTAAAGTACTAACTATAAGTGACTTATAAAAACCAGTTTCCTCCCTTTTCTAGGATATTGATACATCCCTAACCTCATTTTGCTCCGCCCCCTTTTTATTTGCAAGAGGGGCCTTTTTAGGTTTGAAACATTCTACTTTCAAATATGAAAGCATGTTGAAAGTCGTTAACAATGGTATATTTTCTGCCATCAGGGGAGCGCTCATATGAGCATACCATAAAAGCTTCTCTTTGATTTCTCAATACGTCAACCCATTCTAGCTGGTACCTTTCTGCAGGGCTGCTATTAGGTCTTTCATAAAGTGTAAAGCCTCTACATGCGTGACGTTCTACGCCTCCATTGTAAATTATTGTAATAACATATGGTCCATTTGGATTAAGTATTGGCATCATAATAAAACCTCATGTAAGTAATACCATAATACATTATGAGATAATTTACAGAAATAAGCTATCTTTCAGAGTTGCGGAGATTAAAACACCCTATTCTCCGCAAAACTGCGGAGAATAGGGTTGCTTTTGCGGAGATTAGCTGTTACAATTAGGGAAAAGAGGGTAAATACGGCATGTACATACATGAAAGTAACAAATGGCCCCAATTTGACTGGGACCAAAAAAAAATTGCCGAGTTACTGATTACGTTACGCCATACGCAAGGCAGGTTAATTGGTGGGATGGAATCAATTGGCTTTCAGGTGCGTAAAGAGACTGTATTATATAGCCTTACACAGGATGTAGTAAAATCAAGCGAAATAGAAGGTGAAATTTTAGACCAGTCCAAAGTTCGTTCTTCTGTTGCCCGCCACCTTGGAATAGAGGTTGCTGCAGATCCTGTAGATAGAAATATCGAAGGGGTGGTTGAAATGATCCTCGATGCTACACAGAAATTTAATGAACCGCTCACTCAAGAGCGACTATTTCAATGGCATACATCACTTTTTCCCACAGGCCAAAATAGTTTAGCAAAAATTCGAGTAGGAACATGGCGGACCGGGCCTGTTTCGGTCGTTTCAGGCCGCCTCGATAAAGAAACCATCCATTTTGAGGCTCCACCAGCTAATCGGGTTGCCCATGAGATGGAGCTGTTTTTACACTGGTTTAATACTGAAGTATCCATCGATCTTGTTTTGAAGTCGGCTATTGCCCATCTATGGTTTCTCACTATTCACCCATTTGATGATGGAAATGGACGGATTGGGCGTGCAATTGCAGACCTTTGTCTGGCACGATCCGAAAAGAGCTCATGCCGATTTTATAGCCTCTCTGCACAAATCCAGAAAGAACGAAAATCGTACTATACTATTCTTGAAAAGACCCAGAAAGGAGATGTATCAATTACCTTATGGATAGAATGGTTTTTGAATTGCTTAGAAAGAGCCATACAACAAGCTCTACTCACCCTCGATAAAGTCAAACGCAAGGGAGAATTTTGGGAATCACTTACTCAAGTTTCTTTAAACGATAGACAGCGAATCGTTATAAATCGTCTCTTAGATGGGTTTGAAGGCAAGCTTACCACTACCAAATGGGCTAAACTTACAAAATGCTCTCAGGACACTGCCCTAAGAGACATACTTGACCTCATAGCTAAAGGCGTTCTTAGAAAAAATCCTGAAGGCGGAAGAAGCACAAGCTATACACTTATTTGAGGCGCTGGGCAATAAATTCCACGAAGTGAAGGGGAGTGACATGGACGCCGTCTTCAATTTGGCTGCGGCAGGAGTTGCCGCTGGCGATTATTACGGTGCCGTCAGGGCGTGCACGTAAGGCGGGGAATAAGGTGAGCTCGCCGATTTTCTTTGAGAATTGGGCGTGTTCTTTTTCGTAACCAAATGAGCCTGCCATGCCGCAGCAGCCAGACGGGATTTCACTTACGTTTGGCGCACAGGTGCTTTTTAAAAGGGTAAGCTCTGATTGCATGCCGAACAGGGCTTTTTGGTGGCAGTGGCCGTGTACGAGTACTTTTCCATCATAGGGAGTTACTTTGGTCTGGAGCTGCTCTTTGTGTGCCAGCAAAAACTTGTCTAGGGGCTGTACTGCCTTTGTTACAAGCTCTACCTTGTCGTGATCTAAATGAAAGTCGCGTATTTCATCTACTAGCATAGACATACAGCTTGGCTCTATGGCTACGACGGATATTCCTTGCTCGGCATAGGGGTAGAGCAGTTCTACAACCTGGCTTATTTTTTTTCTGGCTTGAGGCAAAAAGCCCTTACTTACTAAAGGCCTTCCACAACACGTCCAGCTTGGGACAATTACTAAATAGCCTAAGCTCTCAAGTACCTTTACCGCGTCTAGGCCAATGTGTGGCGATAAAAACTCAGTAAAGCTATCAATATAAAGTACCACTTGTGGCAGAGTGTTTTGTTTTTGCACAAACAGCTCTGAAAAGCGCTTTTGAGCTAAAACTGGCAACGGCCTATCGGCTGTAATACCAAAACGCTCGAGTACTTTTCGTGCAAGACGTGACTTATTACAAAAGTTAACCAGCCCAGAAATTCCTGAAGTCATCTTGAACAAGTCTGTAACATGCCCAAAGAGTCGATCGCGAATAGCTGGCGATTTTTTTTGATGCTCATGGTGCAAGTATTCACTTTTCATTTTGGCCATGTCAATTTGTGATGGGCATTCTGTTTTGCAGCCCTTACACTGGATACAGAGGTCCATTACCTTGCCAAACTCATCGCTATTGAGTTCCTTTTCACTAACCTGCCCGTGGATAAAGCCACGTAGGGCTTGTGCGCGACCACGTGTAGAATCTCTTTCATCATGCGTCACCTGAAAAGAGGGGCACATCACGCCCTCTTTTTTACGGCACTGGCCATTGCCGTTACATAAGTCTACAGCTAAGGCAAAGCCACCTTCTCGTGAAAAGTCCATGTAGGTGGAAAATTCTTTTATAGGCATTGCCGGGTGCAGCTTCAAGTTCTGTAGTAGCCCTTGCGGGGTTTCTGACTGGCTTGCCACAATTTTACCAGGATTCATAATGCCATAGGGGTCAAACGCACGCTTCACCTGGCACATAGCCTCATAGAGGCGCGGGCCAAACATCATCTGGTTTGTCCATGATCTTGCGCGGCCATCTCCATGCTCGCCAGAAAATACGCCTCCGCACTCTTGCAAGAGCTTGGCAACATCATCGGTAATATGCTGCATGGTGGCTAATTCTTCTGGGCGGCGAAGATCAATAAACGGCCGCACATGTAAACATCCCGCTCCAATATGTCCATAAATGCCCACATCCTTGCCCACAGAGGCTAAAATCTGGTCTAGCTTATTTACAAATGTTGCTACCTCTGCGGGGGGAACTGCCACATCTTCTATAAAGGCAATAGCTCGGCTGTAACCGCGCTGTGAAAGTAGTAATCCTAGTCCTGCCTTTCGTAAGTCCCAGACGTGCTGCACCTGTTCTTTATCAGTAATTTCTTTAGCATTAGGAGCACGCTTTAGCAGCTCTTGAGCTTTTAAAGAACATGCCTCTTGGCTTTTTTCTTCAAACTCCCACATGATGAGTGTATCTACATCTTTTTCTAGCCAATCTAATTTATTACGCATAGCAGGGCTTGATCTACCGGCTGTAATAATCTTTTTGTCTATCATCTCAACTGCTGACGGCTTTAAATCGAGCCATTCATTTGAAGAAACAAGGGCGCTCGTCATATCTCGATAGCCAACTACAACAAGCGTTTTATGTTGGGGGATAGGGGATATTTTTACTTTAATCTCTGTAATAAAGCCAAGGGTACCCTCAGAGCCACAAATAAGCGCCGCTACATTGATATGAGTATCATCAAGCAGTGCATCTAGACTATAGCCAGAGGCACGCCTTGGTGTTTTAGGAAAGTCATTTCTAATATCCTGAGCAAACTCTTTTCTGATATGCTCTAGATGGCGATAGATTTTACCTTCTATCCCACGGTCTTTGAGCTTTTCTTTCCATGTAGCTTTATCCACACTAGAAAAGCGCACAAGCTGGCCATTCCATAGTGCAAGCTCTAGCTCGATCACATGGTCTTGCATCTTGCCAACTTTTAACGAGTTAGCGCCTGCAGCATTCGCTGCCACCATACCTCCAATTGTAGCGCGGTTACTAGTAGATATTTCGGGTGCAAAGTAGAGGTTATGGGGGGCCAGCATTTCATTGAGCCTATCAGCAACAACGCCCGGCTGAATGGTGGCAGTGTGCTGGGTATAATCAATCTCAAGCACGCGATTTAAGTGAACAGACGTATCAACAACTAGCCCTCGGCCAAGGCAGCCACCCGCAATGCCAGTAGCTGCGCCTCGCGGTATTATGGACACAGAATACTGCGAGCAAATTTCTATAGCATGAACCAGTTCTTGTTTTGAGCGGGGAATCAAGATAGCAAGAGGTTCTACATCATAAATTGAGGCATCAAGGCTATACATACGCTTAGAGATCTGGTCGTAGCGCACTTCACTTTTAAGCTCATGCTTTAAAATTTCAATCACGCGTTCCATAATGCACCCTTTTGGCAGTTCATAACTGCCCACCCAAAAGATTGCAAGTTCTGTATTAAACTTGCCCGTGCCCTTGCCCTTGCCCTTGCCCAATTTTGTTTTTGTATTCCCTTGTTTTAAAGGAAAAAGTTTTAAAGGAAAAAATACAAAATCGGGCAAGGGCAAGGGCAAGGGCAAGGGAAGTTACTGACAACAAGGTGCGTAAGTGCCAACCGGAAACAAAACCTTATTCCACTCAGCAAGGTGAGAAAGCCCCGTTATGTCCACCATGCGAAACCCGGCTTGACGGCGGATGTTGTCAGTCGTCTGGTAACGAAAGAGGGGGCATCTTGCTTCTATAGCATCTTGCACGATGCAGGCTATTTCTTGTGGATCTTGTGCGATAGGGCTGTTGGGGTCTAAGAGCCCTACGCGCTCAAACATTTCGGCATAAGGATCTTCGTTTTTGGGTAGGTTTGAGCCATAAGGCGCAAGAAAATCAAGATCTGTTTTTACTGGGCCAGGTTCTATAAGGGAGACAAAGATATTCCAAGGCTTTAAAGTAACAGCCATGGTTTCTGAGATGCCCTCTAAGGCAAATTTTGTTGCCGAATATACGGAGAGGGATGGCACGGGACGAAAGCCGCCTCGAGAACCAATCTGAATGATTCTGCCACTCATCTGCTTGCGCATGATGGGTAGTACTGCCTGGCACATACGGGTGGGGCCAAAATAATTTACGTTAAAGAGCTCTTGAGCTTCATCAATTGAGATGTTTTCAATAGAACCCCAAT
>JAJFUY010000199.1 GCA_021372185.1 Chlamydiales bacterium
GTACTAAAGTTTTGATTTGAGATAAGACTGTGCGCCAGTTTAGACTTTGTCTAAATGGTCATAAGTGGCTTTAAAAAGTGGCATGTAGGATTTTATATTCTCATATATTCTTTTAGCCATCGCTTCGTCATAGATGTGCGATGTCTCATTTCGATCATTTAGCATAGCAAGCCACTTTTCTTCATCATCTATCCACTTTAGCTGATAAGCGGTTTGAAGCGTTTCTCTTGGTGTTTTAACTTCAAGACCTTCTCTGTACATAAATTTTTTCAGAGTTTTCCAAAAAAGTTCAAAGGTAAATTCAAAGCGCTGTATCGTAGCATCTACAACAATACCGTGCGTATCAAGTGGTATTTTAAGAGCTTCCTCTAATCTCTCTAAAGCGTCTCCTAAAGCTTCGAATGATGCTTGCCATGGAGTTTTCTTCATATTACTTTCTGTCCTGTTCAAAGAGAATCACTTGATCTTCTAGTATCTCATTTTTAAATCTTTCGCTCTGAATTTTGTCTAGGCGAACGCAGTCAATTTTAAGAAGTGTATCCGCATTTTCAATAATCTGCATGACACTATTCCATTCAACCGCAGTGGCTAAAGGGCAATCAATTGCTAAATCAATATCTGATCGATCATCATTGGTTCCCTTAGCACGTGAACCAAAAAGTATAATTTTTTTCACAAAAGCAAGCGTAGCCAGCTTCTTAAAAAATTTATATGACAAAATTTTGGCAAAGTGTCTTGTTCTCATAACTTGTTAGCGTAACCAAACTTTTTCTTTTTCGCAAGCTTTAGAATCTAACGCGTGCATTCTCGCATGGTGGTGATCCAGAAAGACTCTAGCTTTGCTTGCTGATCGGGTGATAGGTCGCTTAGGAAGCAAATATTTTCTGAATTTGAGCCAAAGGCGGCTTTTGTCCAATTGGCAGAGCCCATGATAAGGGTGGTGTTGTCGATGATGGCCATTTTTTCGTGAAGGAGGCCTATACGTTTACTTGCGTATACCTGCATTTTTTCACGTTTAAAGCGGTTGTAGGCGATGCTGCTTGTTTTACGGCTTGAGTCGCTGTCTATGACAATTTCTACATCAACACCTCGTTTATGGGCCTTTACGAGGGCATCTACGAGTTCTGGGTGCGTAAAGGTAAACATAGCCACTTTGATGGTTTTATTGGCGGCATTTAGCTGGGCAAGTAGCTTATTGAGCGCCTGATTGTCATCAGGTAAAAAGCAAAGCTCTAGTGTCTGCTGCTCTGTTGCCAAGATGAGGGGCTGAATTTTGCGGCCTTTTTCTGAGAAGCTTTTGGCTTTATCTTCTATGTGCTTGGCAACAATAGGGGAGCTTATGCCCATTACAAGGTTTGCATGAAGTGAAAGGGAATCATTGGTAAAATTGGCAGACCCCAGCCAGCTTACTTTGTGGTCTATTGCCAACAGCTTATTATGCATAAGGCCTTTTTGTCGCCTTGGCACGTGCGTAATTTTATCACCCAGCTTTGTTGCACCATCTTGTGTAGCTACCGGGTCTGAGATGACAAACACCTCTACACCTTCATCTGCTTTTTGTCTAAGGGCAGCAATAATTTCTTCGTCGTTAAGAGAATAGATGAGGCACGTGATAGACTCTTCGGCATCAAGTATTGCTTTCTTAAACGTACTTCGTAGATTGTCTCCTGCTTGATTTGAATAGAGCCGTATAGGAATGTGCTGCTCTGGCAACAGAACAAATCGTTCCCCATACATAAAGTAAATACTTACGCTATAAACTGCTATAAGTAAAAACAGCACAGGGGCAGGAAGAGAAATGCTTGGCAATAATCGGCGTGTCTTTTTCATAAATCGCGAGCCTACATCACTTACGATTTAATCTGTTACTCAATTTTTTTGAGCAGCTCTCGTGCTTCAGCTGCTACATCTTGAATATAGTGTCTACCAATTAACGAACCAAGAGCGCCAGCCACTGGATACGCCATAAAACTTTGTGAAATAACTGCTACTAAACCAGACGATATAGCAATCCGAAGCATATGTGATCTTGAGTCAAGACTTTTATAGTACTCTTTGGATGCGAGAATCTCCGGCTCTACCAGTTCCTCTTGAAGGCTCTGCCCAAAAACATTACCAGCTAACAGCATGACTATTGGCATTGCCTTGGTCATACCATTCCAGAAGGGATGAGATTCCTCTACAAAGCATTTTACCGTTTCTAAAGTGAGAAGATAGGCACTAGCAACCGCTAAAGCCCTCACGCCTGGAGTCAAGTTTTTAAAAATACCCAGTTCACTTTTGTAAGGCACTGCTGTAGCTAAAGTTCCAGCTATACTGGTCAAAGCCATTCCTAATCCATGATACATTATTGAAGTCATTGCAGGAGATGTCCAAATTCTATTGTTTAAATGAGTGCTAATCATATAGACATCTAAAGTTTTTTGCATTGGTTTAATCATGTTGCTGTGTTTAAATAGAAAAAAATTCGAGACTATATTCATGAATTCACTACTTTCACTATCAGTATTACAGGATTTAGAGCAGGCTCAAGAGGTTACTACAGTTGTAAATGAGGCCTATTTTGCCGGTGAGTATGGAATGTGGAAAAATAATGAGCCGCGTACAACACTTCAGGAAGTGCAAACGCTCATTCAGGAAAATCGCATTATTGTGGCCATGGATGGTGCGAAGCTTTTGGGTACGCTTAAAATTACCAAATGTTCAGATGATGTACTAGAGTTTGGTCAGTTGGCGGTAGCAAGAAGTGCTTTAAGGACGGGCGCAGCCAAGCAACTTATTGCCTTTGTTGAAGCCTATGCAAGAAGACATGGCTTTAAAACCCTAAAGCTTGAGATTCTCTACCCCGCAGATAATTTTACCGATTCCCTTGATTCAAAGATAAATATGACAGACCTTACGGTTCCCGCCTGGAAAAAGAAGGCCTTGCTAGATAAAATCTATACTAACCTTCAGTTCAAAAGAACATTAGTTGGCAGCATGACAGAATTCGCCCAAGATTACCCCCAACTCGTTAACGCACTTGCCATCCCATGCAATTACGTCGTCTACGAAAAAGCCTTGTAAATTTGTTTTAGAGCCCTTTCAGGGCGATTGAGCGAAGCCCACCGTGACCGAAGGGAACGGTGGGTAAAAGGAAAAAAATAAGGGAGCCCGGTTTAGGGCGATTGAATCATGTGATTGAATCGCCCTAAACCGGGCTCCATTTCTTACTTATCCTATACCCACCGTTCCCTT
The DNA here is from genome assembly GCA_021372185.1 of Chlamydiales bacterium. Classification (GTDB taxonomy): domain Bacteria; phylum Chlamydiota; class Chlamydiia; order Chlamydiales; family FEN-1388; genus SZAS-7. Next base: position 3,238 of record JAJFUY010000199.1, read on the forward strand.
TGGTCACGGTGGGCTTCGCTCAGTCGCCCTAAATCGGGCTCCATTTCTTACTTATCCTATACCCACCGTTCCCTTTGGTCACGGTGGGCTTCGCTCAGTCGCCCTAAACCGGGCTCCATTTCTTACTTATCCTATACCCACCGTTCCCTTTGGTCACGGTGGGCTTCGCTCAGTCGCCCTAAATCGGGCTCTCGGA
>JAJFUY010000215.1 GCA_021372185.1 Chlamydiales bacterium
TTAACATAGTGCACTCCCCTATAAAATCTGCACTAAACCAGCAATATCTTTTTTATGCAATTTTTCTATTTTACAAGGACAGCTTTGGATTGTGTTTGTATGAATAATATAACACAAGAAACTGCTAAAAGCATGATACAGATACCGTATGGCACGGTAGTTGATGTAGGAAAGAGCATAAGAGCCGTACCAACAATAGTTGATATGCTAAATTGTATAGCACCAAAGCCGGCCGCTGCCGTTCCCGCAATTTCACCGAAAGGATCAAGGGCACCGGAGGCAGAGCCTCCCCCTAAAAACATAGCTCCCATACAGGCTATTACCATAGGAATTAAAAAGCTCTGGAGACTTAAATCTTCTAATAGATACCAGCTCAGCATACTTAAGCCGCCCAAAAACATAAGCCCAATACCAATAGCCATGGTATTTCTTACGCCCACTTTTTCAATGATCTTACCGCTTGCAATACCCCCGAGTACAATGACTAAGCCAAAGGCAGCAAAGTAGTAGCCAAACTCATGTGTTGGAACACCAAGATTTTGGATAATAATAAATGGTGAAATCGAAAAAAAGCTAAAGAAGACAGCCTCTGATAAGCCGCCCATAAGGCTATATTTCATAAACTGAGCATTTTTAAGAAGGCCAAAGTAGCGTTTGAAAACATCTTTGTCAATTTTTACCCTATCTTCGTCTTTTATTGTTTCTTCTATATAAAATCTGCAGACTACAAAAGAGATGAAACCAATACAGGTTAAAAATACAAAAATACTTTGCCAGCCAAAATAGAGCGCTAAATAGCCTCCTAAAATTGGGGCAAAAGTAGGTGATATTCCAATAGCACCATTAAGTAGGCTATAAATTTTGGCACTTTGATCACTTGTAAAAAGATCTCGCACAATAGCAAAAGCCGTAACAAGCATACCACAGGCGCCAATTGCGCTAATTGCACGCGCTATAATGAGCCATGCAATATGCCCAGAAAACGCACAAGCAATTGAACCTATAGCATAGCAGGTAGCTGAGAGATAAAACGCAAATTTTCGGCCAAAATGATCAGCCATGGGCCCAATAATGAGCTGGCCGGCACCTGTTATAAATAAAAAGAGGCTCAAAGTCATCTGAATCATAGCAGGCGTAGTATCAAATATCTTTACCATCTGGGGAGTAATTGGGATATAAATATCTAAGCCTAAGGCAAAACTGAAAACGAAGGGAGTTAATATAAGGACGAGCTTAAAAATGGAGTAATTTTTCATAATTAAAATTACTTTATCATAAATCTGCCTTTTTTTGCCATAAAATGTGTAAATTTGATATAATAGTTACGATCTTATAAAGGAATAGCTATGACGGGATTCTTAGGTAGTATAACAAATGGAGCATCATACGTCGCCAGTTCTATTACTCAAGCGGCCGTTAGTACTACGGCTTACTTAAGCCTACCAGAACCTGGCCTTTATCAAGATGAAATCACCAATCTTAAACAGTCACTCTTTGACAAAACAGGCGCTCATATTGCGGCAGAAACTGCTAAAGTTATAGCCTACCGCCAAATCGATAAACTTGAATACTATTTAACCAATTATAGCTCTCTTGCACCAGAAGACGCAGAGCACGGCATTAACAAAAACTTTCTTTACGTTGAAAATGGCGTGGTATATCGGAACATTACAGGTGAAAGTTTTTTAACTGTCCTCACAAATCATAAAGATCTTTTATTAGAAACGTTTGAACTGAATACTTTACGGGCACTCAATAATAGCATCACGTACCTTCTTGAAAGCCAAAGACAAAATTCATTTTTTGTCGTCGATCTTATACAAGATGCCATGAAAGAAGTTACAGCTGAACTCGGGGTCAATACACCCCCGGTTGAGTACAATGAACATGAACAGTTTATGACTTGCCTGGAACAGGCCTGTATGAAAATACTCTTTCCTCACGGTGAAGATGATATTGAAATTCCGGTATCACTTCAAGGCTGGATTAACAAAAAAGCCTTTTTGACCATTCAAGAAAAAGCCCTGCCGCACAAACTAGGCATGCTATATCATAAAGCCACCTCTGAAGACACAAAATATGCACTGCTTGCTAAAGCCATTCGCAAACTCAAAAAAGCACTTAATGACGAGTCTAAGGCATCATCCCCATCTGAGAGCGCTCCCTCACAAATAGACGCCGTCTATTCAAAAGAAAAGAGTCAAGAATTTAGCAAAAATTTATCAGATCTTTTACTTGTCTCTATTGATCACATAAATATGAAAAGTCTAAAGCTTTTAAAACCAGTGATACCATCAATTATTGCAGCCGCTTCAGACAAAATCATTGCCCAAATCGCCAAAACAAATCTTGTTGGCTATACAAATAAAGCACTTAAGCGCCTAGCTTTACATTATAACTCGCAAGGATCTTGGACTACAGTTGATGAGCAAGATAGATTTTCTTATGTAATGATGCCGCCCAGAACAATGCAGCAAAAGCGCGATAAAAAAGCGCACGCGATAATTCATAATAAAGCCTTTGTAGATGCCACAGCAGCCACCATAGCTCAAGATTTACGAGTACTCGTTAATCGCTTAAGTAGCCATAAACCACAGCCCTCTGAAATGAATCAAAGCCGTATCAAAAAAGTAATCTATGCTGTAGCTACTTTTTTCCAAAAAGTAAAAAAGAAATGCATAAATTTTCTTTTTCTTGTGTTTGGTGTAGATAAAAAAATCACCAATCTTTCACAAAAAATTATCGACTTTGGAAAAGAGCTCAATGTTGAACTTGCCCTCAGGCCTTTTAAACGAGTGGTCATTCAAAACTACAGCTCACTATGAAAAAATGGTTCATAATCTTAAGTTTAGTCATCGTTAGCATTTCTACTTTTTTTGAAGTATTTTGCCACTTTTCACTGACTCTTATTACCCCAGATTCATGGCCCCAACATGCTAACGCGCCTACTAACACCACCGAAAGTGTCGAACAGTGTCGTACAATTTTAAGCCAGCCTTTTACCTATCTTGGCCAAGGAAGACAAAGCATAATTTTTGAAAGCAAAGACGGCTCTTACGTCATTAAATTTATCAAGTGCAATCGTTTTAAAAATGATGAAAAAGACGCACAAATTTTGCGTATGTTTTCTAGCATGCTTTTAGCCAGCGATCCCCTCTCCACACAAACAGGGGTTGTTTTTGCTCACATTACATCAGAAAATGAAATACAAAAAACGGTAGAGCTTATTGATAAATATGGCTTTGGCTACAACGTTGATATAGACAATTGCCCTTTCGTGCTACAGAAAAAAGCACTCCCCGCTTTTGCTACATTAAAACAGCTCTACAAAGAACATAAAATCGAAGAACTAAAAAGCCGCCTAAACCAGCTAGTAACCCTCTTAGTAGAACGGGCAAAATTTGGTATCATAAACCCCGATGGCAAACTCATCCGCCACAATAACGTGGGCTTTCTTGAAGATCGTGCGGTCTACATTGACATCGGCACATTGCGATATTCCCCCAAAAGCCAAAATCCCCGCTACATAAAAAAAGACTTCGCAAGACTTGATCCCATCCAAACATGGCTTGAGGCAAACGATCCAGCTCTGGCCACTTACTTTAAAGAGCGCATCCAGGCTGGCATAGAATCAATTCTAAAGCAAGATCATGCAAGATAAAAAGACCTCAACGATAAAAACGATAGAACGATAATAACGATAAAAAAACAAAAAATTAACAGGATGCGCTAACGCTGGCAGGATCTGGCAGGATAATACAAAAAACAATAAATTATAAACTAATATTTTATCGTTCTTATCGTTCTATCGTTTTTATCGTTGAAGTGTTTTTGTATCCTGCCAGCGTTAGCGCATCCTGTTAATTTTTTGTTTTTTTATCGTTATTATCGTTC
>JAJFUY010000225.1 GCA_021372185.1 Chlamydiales bacterium
TTGGGCATGATGCGCTCTATAGATGCTCTAATCTTTTGGTTTGCATCTTCTACAGCTGTTGAGGCGCTAAATAACGCTGTAATAAGGTGTGCAAATAAGGGGTCTTTACTTAGCTCTAGTTCATGATCAACAACTTCTTTATGCCTGCTACTAAATTCATTGAATTTGTTTTCGAGCCATGGAAGATGGTGTGCTGATTCAGGAAAACTTTTGATGTCACTTACGAGCTGTTTTGCTTCACAGTAACTTAAGAAGAGGTTAAAGTGTGTATGTTCTCTAGATTCAATAGAAAGCGCAAAGAGGGTGGCTTTCAAAAGCTGGTATTCTAGATAGTTTTGGCAATTTTGTGCTTTACCATACAGATGCTCGAGCCTTACTAGTTGTTGATTACGTATCTTTCTCATGAGATTTGCAAAAACAGGCTCTTCACAGAGCATCCGATAAGCAATTTGGAATTCAATGTCAGGAGCTATTTTAAAGTAGACAGCTGCGAGCAGTTTTTTCATGAGATAGCTTTCGGCAAGATCATATTCTGCTTCAGGTAGAGCCATTTTAGTAAAAATCTTTGAAGTAAACCCAGTTTCGTTAGGAGAAAGTTCGAGTAGGTGAACCGTGTGGCTAAGCGTTTGTGTAATAAGGATAAATACCTGTACAAAAAGAGAGCTGTCTTTTTCTTTTATGGTGCAGGCAAAGTCTAATACTTCAAAATGTGCTGACAGCGTATCAAGGCGAATGTAGTTAGGGTCTGGCATAATGCCTAAATGAGACAGCGACAAGTACTTGACGAGCTTGCTTAGAGCTTTAGAGCTGGACTCAAGGCTTCCTGTTGTGAGCTCTTTAAAGTGGTCTACTTCGCATCGAATATCTTGTAGCATGGTTTTAAGGTACTCTAAGCGCCCCCAATCATCTTGAGGCTCTACTGCCAGCTGGCGACTTGCAAGAAGGGCGTATTGACTAGGGAGGCAATTTGTGTACTCTAAAAGGGCCGTTTCATGTTCTTTATATTCTTCTTTATTTTGAGGGAGTGTCCCAAAATAGATACCCTTTATTTGGGCTTGTAGCTTTGTTTTAAGGGCGGTAATAGAGGTTTCTAGTTCTTGTAGAGAAGCTTTAGCTGGTTGTGAAGTAGGCATCGGGGGGAGTTTCTTACTCAGCTGCTGAAGTTCTGATAAGCGCGCTCTTTTATAATCACTTTGGTCTTCTAAAGTTTCTCGAGTAAGACAGCCTATAGTATAGTGAATAAACTGCAGGGTTCTTGTAGTCCTATGAGGTTTTGTCGCTTTATAGATGGCAAATAGACCTGTGATTTTTTTATCTACAGAAGACAGCTGCCTTAAGTGTATACAATCTTGCACCGTTTTTAGGTAGTGAGTGCATGCCTCACGATATGTTTTGCTTGAGAGCTCTTTGTGAAGCCTATTTAGGGTTGTTAGTGAAGTATGGGTGACTTGAGCGAGATAAAGAGATGTAGATAAGGCATCACGTTGTAAGTAGGAGTCTTGCATGGAGGGGATGTATTCTGTAAGGAAAGCTACTTTGCTTGTAACTTCTGTTATCTTTGTGATAAGAGCTACTACTTGATTATAGAGTTCATCATAATCACACGCTTCATGAGAAACGAGGCGTTGTTGAATACGCGCGCAATTGGGCATACACTCATTTTCAAAGAAGCTTTGAGCCTGCTGCCAAATAGCTGTAAGCTTGGTATCATCTAAAGGCTCTCGTTCATTTGACCACTCGGGGATGGCGCGCTTTAGCGGCGGTTGGTTTGAAAGTGGGAACGCATTGGCTTGTAGGGTACATAAATCTAACACGGAGCTCATGGTGGTGTCCTCATTCTTAAGGCTAAAACTTCATTTGATGTGTTATACACAAAACGTGGGCTGTGAGTAAGCACTTTTATAACAAAGCCCTCTTTAAAGCCGTAGCCTGCTTTACAAAGGGTTTTTGTTACAAAATGGCAAAGAGTGTGAAGGGGATAGGTGGTAAATGGCTGGTAGAAAAAATCTACGCTTGTGGCCTCAACGATATTATAGGCTTTTTGACTCATCTGGTCACTTGCCCACACCTTGTGACAAACACTTATAAGTTTTATAGGCTCATCAAAAAGCAAAAGAAAGTCATATACCGCATCAAAGTTTGAGTCTCTACTGAGTTGCTTTAAGCGCATTAACACTTCAGATTCAGTTGATATGCCCAGTCGTTGCATCATCCATGGCTGTAAATAGGCTGAAGATATATCTAAAAGAGCATTTTCAATAAATGCCGCCCCGTTTTTAAGAACGGCGATTTGGGCTGTCTCGATGATTTTGCTTAGTTGTTCATGGTTTAAGCGCTGAACTTCTTGCTGTTCAATACTTGTATGGCCGGCAAGTGCCTCTAAACCATAGCGGGCAAGTAGACAGTAGCGGTCTTTTGTGCTAAGAGAGCTTGTAGCAATACGTACCAGGCTGCCAAAGTCAACCGATGTTTGTAGCTTAAAGGGGTGTTTGCCCAAAAAGGCAGAGATCTTTGATTCTATTTCTTCAATATGACTCTGGCCAAGGCTGGGGTGTGAGCCTGCCTCTAAGAAGTTATAGGCATCTTGACAGGTGGTAATATTTTGTGCGTGCAATACCTTAAGTGCAAATGAGGAGAGCCCAAGAGAGCTTACAGGTTCTTGGAGGCGAAATGAGGGGAGGGCTTCTTGGTAAAAGGGGCCGTAGTTAAGAATAAGTTGCTCTGGGGCTACTTCTTCATCTGAGATGATGGGGTCTTCTATTTTTTTAGAACTTGAAGCAGTTTTGGAAGTTACAGTTTTTACCGTCTTTGGATTGATGGTTTCAAAAGCGTAGATTTTTTCTAGCCCATGAGAATACATGTAGACCCCTGTCGAAAATGTTGACAGTATGGTATACTGTTAGGCAATTAACAAGAAAGGAATGACATATGGGAACACTTGCTAAAAGAGTACTACTATTTATTGCCGTCAACGCCCTTGTGTTGGTGACTATATCTATTATTTTAAATGTCTTGGATGTAAAGCCCTATCTTACCCAAAACGGCATAGACTATGACACGCTTATGATCTTTTGCTTTGTCTGGGGTATAGGTGGTGCCTTTATATCGCTAGCCCTTTCTCGCGTCATGGCAAAGTGGATGATGGGTGTGCAAGTGATAGATGCAAATAGAGCATCAGGCCAAGAGCGCGAGTTAGTAGATATGGTGTATAAGCTCGCTCGTAATGTCGGCTTATCTACAATGCCACAAGTGGGTATTTATCAATCACCAGAAGTAAACGCCTTTGCAACTGGCCCAACGCGTGCTCGATCACTTGTAGCTGTGTCATCAGGGTTATTACGCCGTATGAATTCATCAGAAGTTGATGCCGTGCTCGCGCACGAAATTGCCCACGTTGCCAATGGCGATATGGTCACCATGACGCTTCTGCAAGGTGTTGTTAACGCATTTGTTATGTTCTTTGCACGCGTACTTGCCTATGCTGTAATGCGCCTTGGCCGCCAAAAAGATGAAGACAGCTCTATTGGCTCACCATTTATGTACAGCATGCTTGTGTTTGCCTTCGAAATTATGTTCATGGTTTTAGGAACTATCGTCATAGCCACCTATTCTCGCTTTAGAGAATACAGAGCAGACGCAGGCGGCGCACGCCTAGTAGGCCGCGATAAAATGATTGCCGCCCTCCAAGCCCTAGACCGCACCCTACAAATCGAAGACCCAAAAACCGACAAGCCAGCATTCCAGGCCTTCAAAATCTCAAGCAACAAACCAATCATGCGCCTCTTCTCCTCACACCCGCCTTTAGCCGACCGCATAGCGCGCCTCCAGAGTGGGTAATTAATAGTTCATAGCGATAATTGATGAGTGCCAATAAAGGTTCATGAAGTTTGGTATTGTTTTAGAGCCCTTCAGGGCGACTGAAACGTTGCCCACCGTGACTGAAGGGAACGGTGGGAATAGGCAAAAAAACCATCAGAGCCCGGTTGAGGGCGATTGAATCACGGTCCAACCAATAGACATGGTTTACACTTTAGCACACCCACATAGCTTACACTTTATGATATAATATATTTCATTAATTTGAGGTATAT
>JAJFUY010000232.1 GCA_021372185.1 Chlamydiales bacterium
GATGCCCTGCGCGCCTTTTACCTCATCCTGGGCGGCAGCAACATGATGGCATACCTAACTATGATGGCACCGCGCCTGATGGAGCTGCGACGCGTGCTCAAGCCCACCGGCAGTCTGTATTTGCACTGCGACCCAACCGCGAGCCATTACCTCAAGGTGCTGCTGGACATGGTTTTTGGGGCAGAGAACTTTAGAAATGAAATTATATGGAAAAGGACAAGTAGTCATAATGATTCCAAAAAATGGGGTCAAATTCATGACACGATTCTTTATTATGCAAAGAGTAAGCATGTAATATGGAACAATATATATACAGAATATGACGAGAGTTATGTAAATAACTTCTACAATAGAAGAGATGAAAGGGGTGTTTATAGGCTTGATCACATCATACGTAGCTCATCGATGGGTCACAGGCCGAATTTAACATATGAATATAAAGGTTACAAACCAGAATTTGGTTGGAGAGTAGTTAGGGATAAACTTGAAGCATTAGATCAACAGGGCCGATTAGAATGGAGTAGTTCCGGGCGTCCTTATCTAAAAAGATACTTGAATGAACAAAAAGGAACCCCAATCAAATCAATTATTGTAGATATTCCTCCATTATCAGCTCAGTCTGCAGAAAAACTCGGTTACCCTACCCAAAAGCCCATAGCCTTGCTGGAGCGCATCATTCAGGCTTCCAGCAACCCGGGCGACATAGTACTGGACCCGTTCTGCGGCTGCGGCACGGCCGTGGTGGCGGCTCAGAAGCTTGGTCGGCAATGGATCGGCATCGATATTACCCATTTAGCCATTGGCTTGGTCAAGCACCGGTTGGAGGATGCCTTTGGCCCATCTTTGCAGTTCCAGGTGATTGGCGAGCCTACCACCTTGGAAGAAGCCGCCTCCTTGGCAGCTCAGGATAAATACCAATTCCAGTGGTGGGCGTTAGGCTTGGTGGGGGCACGCCCGGCGGAGGGCAAAAAGGGCGCGGACCGCGGCATCGACGGCCGGCTGTACTTCCACGATGAAGTCAGCAGCAAAACCAAGCAAGTCATCCTTTCCGTCAAGGGTGGGCATGTGAACGTCCCGCAGGTGCGCGACCTGATTGGCGTGGTGGAGCGCGAGAACGCACAGATGGGCGTGTTCATCACGCTCGAGGAGCCTACAAAGCCCATGCGTGCGGAGGCAGCCCAAGCCGGCTTTTACCGCTCCGAGGTTTGGGACCGGGACTACCCGCGCATCCAGATCTTGACCATCGCAGAACTGTTAGCCGGCAAGGGGATCGACATGCCGCCACTGCGCGAAGTCAGCCAAACTTTCAAGCGGGCTAATAAAGAAATTCCAAAGGATGGAGAGCAGATGGGGCTGATTGAGGGGTAAAAATAATTAGATTAAACCTAATCTAACATTCAATCTACGTAATAATTCAAAGGTATCTATCCAAGGAACATTAAGTCTTTCGCATACATTCGGTATTTTGATTTTTCCATTTATTTTTTGTGAATCCTTATTAATTGATTCGTTTTCGTTCTGATTTCTTGCCTCAGCTGTAACTACCGTTAATTCATATGCTTTTGCCTGAGCAATGACCCATGGATCAGCATTTCCTAGAAATGCTGATTTAAAAGCTATATTTCCATAATTGTTTTCGATAAAATTAGCAACTATTCGCATGTTTTCTGATATGAACCCATCAGGTTCAACAAATAAACTGCCTCCCGTAGATTTGATCCAGGTTACTAATTGATCTTTACCTTGCTCAATTTCCTTTTTGACGTACATGGAACTGACGATTTTGCCATTAATAATATTATTTTCAAGAGCAACCCAAAATCCTGGAGCAATGTCAAACCCATAATACCGTCTATGTGCTTCGGTAAAGACACTGGTGTCTAAGCAATACTCCATAAATGTACCTTCATAATATTTCCATAATCTTTGAAAGTTTATCGGGTTGTGTATTTAATAATCTAGCGGCTGCTATATAAGTTAATCGATTACTACGAACTGCGTATAAGACATCTTGTGTAAAGCGTTTACTATTTCTAGTAATAAGGTTTCTGTAGTAGTTCCCACCCCCATCTTTTTTAATATTATTTTGATTACTTTGAATATAACTCAACGTTTCAGTAAAATCTTCATCGGAAATAAGTCCAAGGTTATATGCTCTTTGTAATACAGATTCTTGACTGACAAAGAATTTTCTACACAAAGTTTCAGTGTTCTCAATGGCTCCAATTTTCCGATTCCATTGTTTTTCTAATAAATTTCCAGGGATAAGAAACTCTGCTGCAACTTTATTACAGAACGTTTCTATTTTTTTCAAAGGGTGTCCCTTCTTAAAATAATCTGGGTCAGATATTCCACCTTCACCTATCCAAATATGTGTAAGCTCGTGAACAAGTGTAAAAATCCTGGCAGTAATTGCGTCTTGAGCATTAATAAAGATCAATGGTGCATAATCATCAGCAATGGAAAAACCACGAAATTCATTGACCGATAATTTCCTATGCGTGTTGTTTCCGACAATTCCACTTTGTAGGACTAGAATCCCTTTATCTTCAACTCTATTTACAAGTTGGTTCAAATGTTCACTCCAAGAGTGGAGTCCTCCAGCAAAACCCTCAGGGATATTTAGTTCCCTTCTTAAATCTTGAACTACATCACCTATGGTATTATCTACAGAATACTTTCCAACAAACTCATAAGGTTCTAAACCTTCTTCAATTCGCCATTCTTTATACCAATCACTTTTTCGTTGGGCATCATAAATGACTTCTTGTAAATCTATACTAATAAATAAGTTTTCTTTATTGGGTAATGTTCTAAAATCAGAGATGGGAATTTCCATTATGGGCGGTTGGGAAAGGAATAAATAGCCTAATGGAACCCTCAATGCTTTTGCCAGTCTCTCCGTTTGCCGAATCGTAGGAAAAGTGTTACCGGCTTCCCAATCATGTATTTTTTCCACCTTTACATTCATGCGTTTGGCTAGTTCAGCATTAGCTAAACCCGCGCGTCGAGTAGCCCAACGAAAAACATCAGGAGAAATTGCAACATCTGCCATTTTAGCTTATCTCTTTTATATCGCTCATTACTCTTATATTCTAAACGATTTTAGCGATTATAAAATTAGAAGTTTTTCATCATATTCCATAACCCCTTGTTCGCGCTGGTCAAGAGACCAGCGCGCAGCAGGTCAGCTTTCGTTTTTCAAGCCGATATTTTTTGTCAGGTTGAAGTAGGCAACCTGACCTGTAAATAGTTTTTCCTCTTGCCGTTCTTTCATGGTACCCTACGGGCAGGCTTCGCACTCTCCTGACCGTGAAAGGTATTTGATCTTTAGGTCTCAAAACAGGAGACCTGCGGTCAAAATCCTCGCTCGGTTAGAGTCCGGCGAGAACAGACACCTTTTGCTCTTTCATGGTCTCCTGACCATGAAAGGCCCTTGACCTTTAGGTCTCAAAACAGGAGACCTGCGGTCATAATCCTCGCTCGGTCAGAGACCGGCGAGAGCAAGAATAAGTTCCTCGCTCGGTTAGAGGTCGGCGAGAACAGATACCTTTTGCTCTTTCATGGTCTCCTGATCATGAAAGGCCCTTGACCTATAGGTCTCAAATCAGGAGACCTGCGGTCAAAATCCTCGCTCGGTTAGAGTCCGGCGTGAACAGACACCTTTTGCACTTTCATGGTCT
>JAJFUY010000234.1 GCA_021372185.1 Chlamydiales bacterium
GGGCCGTAGGTCCACAGTCATCATTAGCCCACAATGTAGCGCCGTTAGGTGCAAATTGTGGGACCAGTATAAAAAAAATAGTGGAGCCACGCGCGTGGCGAATAAATCAAAATAATGAGTCGCCACATGCGTGGCTCAAAATATTCATTATCACTGATTCCCACAGTTTGCACCTGCGGCGCTGCACAGTGGGCTAATAATGATCGTGGACCTACGGCCCACTAATTTGTTTATTTTTCTAAAGTAGAAAGCTTAATTAATCGGTTAATCGATTAATAATCAACAAAATTAATCGGTTGATCGATTGATTTTTAGAGAAAGTTATCGGGGGTAGGGAGTTGAATGGAGAAGTGGAGGAAGAGGGTGCCGGGTGGGATGGTGGCGTGGTTCATGACGTATATTTGGCTTTGGAAGATTTTTAGGCCGAGTTTGTGGGCTTTTTGTTTTATGTCAGTGATGTGGATGATTTTTCCGTTGTAGGTTGTTTGATTGTTGGTACATTCAAAGGATACTTGGCCAGTTGTGAGGAGTTCTTGTACTGCTTCTTGAATAGCTGAATCCTTGCGGCGAATTATTGTAGGGCAGCTTTTACTTTTGATGGGTGTTGGAAAAAATGGCCCGAAAGGTCGGTCTACAGTTACGCTAGACATGTGCATCCCGCAGTTTATATGTATTTTCTGAATCTACTCTAGCGATAAATAAAAATCAAATGCCCATTTACATAATGATATCGATGATGTTTTTGCCGTTTAGGTAAGCGGCGGTGCTTTTTGAGATGGCGCCACTTAAGGAGCTTGGGGCCATTCCTGTATCATTAAACGTGGCCTTTAGATTTTCTGTGAGCTCCTCTTGGAGCTTTTTTCGTTGAGCTTCTATTATGTTAAAGCTGGTTGATGGAGTAAAGTTTACAAATGACCAGATGGCTCTTCGTAATTTGTCATCAGATGCGGAGCTACTTACAAAGTTGTAGATTCTGTTGCGAAGTGAAAAGCGCATCGCAAGGCTTGTCACAGCTCGTACTACTACAGATTTTATCCACTTAAATGGTCCCCAGAGTTTTTCTCTTTTTACCGCTTGGCCTGCTTGGTATACGGCTGTAGCCTGTATTGATCGTTTAAACTCTGCCTCTAGTAGTTTGGGGTTTAGGGTGCCGGCTTTATGCTCAGCTCTCATCTTTTCAACATGTAAGAGACGTTTTTGGATCTCTTTTTTGTTGCCAGTAGATTGTGGGATGATGCGCTCTAATAAGAAAAGCTGGCGTGTTGTGGGCTCTGTAAGCTCATTTAGCACATTACTTAGTGCTATATTTACTTTATCCCACACCAGGTTTTTGACGATGTCTGGTACAAGTAGGTCATCTTTGCCGTTTGGAAAGATCTTTTTAAGGAGAGTAACAGTAGTAAGGGCAGCAAAATTTTCGTTATTGGGCATGTCGCTACGAGGCTGGGCATCACTTTGCAAGCCAGGAAGGGCCGCAACAAGGCCTTGGCTTACATACTGCTCTGTCAGCATGCCTTGACTTTGGAGATTGCGTACAATTTGGCTCACTGTTGCATCAACGTAATTTTGCATAGCAGGTGTGAGAGTAGCATTATTTCCGGGCGCAAGAGTTTGTAGCAGTGAGCGTTCAATTTCTCTCACAACTTCTTTAAAGCCTAAGAGGCCATTTGTTGAAGTTTCTTCAGTTTGGCTAAGGAGAAATTGTTTGACCCAGCTTCTAGTTCGGGTAACGTCTTTATCGTTTGTTGCCTCAGCCAGTTCCTTAACCACATTTTGCTGCACAGTATCTATCTGAGTAACGTATGGCTCCATAAACCATTTTACAAGTTTTTCGTGGGTGATGGCTTTTTTCAAGAAGTCTGGGAGCAGGTCTTTAAGCTTAGCTTCTGGTAGCAAGAGTTTTAGCCACTCTTCGCCTTTTTTAGGGTCCTTGCCAAGGGCTACAAGTTGGGCCGCTACTTCCATAACACGAACTTGTGGGCTTTCACCATTAACAGGAGCCAGTACCTGCTGTAAAATCATGTAGACAATGCTGTGAAGGGCGCTTTTAATGATTGGGCCAATTTTAGGGTCTAAAATAGCAGATTTTATGAGGTTGTCGATGAATGGTGGAAAAGCCTTTGAAAGGGGTTCAGCAAGCTCAGCTTGTTCATTAAGAGAGCTATCAAGCCCCGTCATGATATCATCTACAAATGACTTCATGCCAGGAAGAGACTCTACATAGGCTTTGGCCTCTTTTCCTTGAAGGTTGATTTTGAGCTCAGATACTCGTAGCTGCTCGATAATTTCGGCTAGTTCCTTTTTTACCACTTTTTGGATGAAGACTTTGCCTATAGGTGTGTCGTGAACTGATTGTGGGACGCAAGCTTTTAGTAAAAGATCAGCTGTCGTGATGTTATGGGCATTACCCTTAGTGTAGCTATCAATGAGCGTTTGAGCTTTTTGGATAACAGTCTGGTGTTCATCTGTAGCTAAATGATTGACAATGATCATGATGATATCGTTAATGGCAGTATCGCGAATGTTGCCAATCTTTGTCTTGTCTGTAAAGAAGGCTTTTATGATGTTGTCAATAAAGCTAGGGAGCGCTTTTGTGAAGGGCTCTTGTGAGGTACCGATATCTTTGAGTAACACTTGAACATTTTTTACAAAGTATTCTTTGGCAAATGCCTCTAAGCCTGCCAAAGCTTTTACTTTGGCCGGGTCAGTATCAATGAAGTTATTATGAGCCGCTGTAGCTTCTATCTGAAGGGTTTTTTGTGTGTTGTGGACCATTTCATAGGCAGTGGATGCAAAATGAGCAACACGCTCTTTTGTAAGCACGGTTCGTAAAAATTCTGGCACTTGTGCATTCCACGCATCTGCTGTAAAGAGTGCGTCAAGTGACTTTTTGGCCGTTACCCAGTAGGCAAGTTTGATGTTCTGGTCTTGTTTGTATTTTCCACCGGTAGCTACAAAGGCTTTTATATCTTCTGGGGTAATGCCTAACTCTTTTAATTGTTCAATGGCTCTCTCTAGGGCTTTTTTCTCATCTAGTGGGGGGGATTCCTTTTCTAATTTTTCATTATCAGCAATTTGCTTATTGAGTGTTAAAAACACCTTCTCGGCGTTGTTTGCTACAGGTTCTAGTAGACGGATCATGTTTGCGGGGATAGCGTCTTTGCTGCCGCCTGAAAGAGTTTCGGCATACTGTACAAGGAAGCCAGCTGCGCTATAGTAGATGTTAGTAGTAAAGTTATTTAACAGCGCTTTATCAGAGTTAAAGATAAGGGAGACCACACCTTGAATCCATGTCTTATCTTTAGTGCTAGAAGGGTCTTTTGCAAAGTAGTCTCCAACTTGTTTTTCGACAAAGTTTTTGAGGTCATCTACCATAGCATTGTCTTTTGTAGCTATCATCTCTTTCATGCTGCTAGAGTAGTCATAGGCATTTTGGATGTAGTCAAAGGCAAAATTAGCCAGTATTTCATCTACCTTCAATGCGGCAAATTGTGGCGGAATGAGTTTTTCTAGCAAGCCCTTTGGCAACAGCTTTGAAACGAGGTTGTTTGAGGTTTGATGGAGCAGCACACTTTCGATGTTTATGGGTTTGTGTGGGGCAATATCATGCTTTTTGCGGTATGCTTCGATGACATCTTTTGTGATGCCGTTTTCTTGTAGCCATGCGTCTTTATCGGCGGCGGCTTTATAGCTATCAACTTTCTCGAAGCCTGTTTGTGAGGTGCGTACAATCTCTAGCAAAAATTCTGCAGTTCTTTGTTCAGAGGTTTGTGTTTCAGTTGGGTTTACATGGTAGGCAATGAAGGCTTCAGCTACTTTAGGGATGACATTTTCTACAAATTTCTGAAGGTTTTTACCGCGTAATAGGTGTGCTTTAAGCTTATCAAAACTAGAGCCTTCCTCAGATACCGGCTCTTTGATCTTGTCCATTAGTTTTTTGGTTAAAGAATCAAGCATACCTTTTAGTTGAGGCTCTTTAAGTTTAAGCGAGTCATCATCTGGCAGAGTGATGGCTTGAGATGATAGGCCTTTTAAATAGCCGGACATAAAGTCACTCAAAGAGTTCCATAGATTGACTTTACCAAGTGATGGAGGAAGTATTTTATCAAACTGCTCTTTGGATATAATGGTTTCAAGTATGCTACGAGCCTTTTTAGCCATATAAAGTTTTTCGTATGTGGCATTAAGGTTTTCTGGCAGCAAGGCACCCTCTTCTAGTTTTACTTCTAGCTCGGTTGCAAGTTGCTTACTTGCTGCAAGTTTCACAGCGGGCTCCATGGTCTTCGCGTTTTGGAGCTCAACTGTAGCATCTTGGCCTTGCTGAAATAGTGAGTCTATAATTTGGGCAATGGCCTGTTCTGGGTTTGCAAGGCCGTTTTGGCGGGCTACTGCGTCTTTTATAATTATAGTGATAACGTTTCTTAGCTGCGAGTCGATATAATTTTTTGCAGCAGAACTTTGCACATCTGGTTTTATTGCAGAGCAGATGAGGTCATCAACAAAGGGTATGCCTGATGGAGTAAAGGTTTTAGCTTCTGCTTTTGTTTCTAAAAAGCCGCGTGCCATACCAAGGGCTTGATCTATCCAGCCAGCAATTTCTTTGCCACCATTGGTGTTAAGGGCCTCTCTTGCTTCAGAGCCTAAGCGCTCTATCACATCAGATTGGGTAATAAGCTCTACAATATAAGGGGAGATGTAGGCGTAAATTTGGTTAAAGACGCTTTGTGGAGGAAGAAACGGCGGTAGAAGTGCTTTTAGTTTTTCTGGGTTTAGCTCTTTTCCCAAGATTTTTTCTAGGGCTATAAACCCTTGAATCGATTTAGCAAGTGTCTTGTATTCTGTGAGCATTTCTGGCGTTATAACTTTAGTCTTTTTCATGGCATCTAACGCTTTTTTGATGTCAGCATGATGGTGGCTTCTTTGGGGGGAGTCCTGCCATTGCTCAAGCTGTGATTTGAGGGTGGCGGGTGTCATAGCGTCAATCTGCTGTAAAAAGAGATGCGTTTCTGGGAGGGTGCGTGCGGCTTGTGAGCGGATATTTTCGGCAAATTCAATCTGGCGCTCTTCTTGGGTTTGGCCTTTTTTGCAGTCAAAAATTGAAGCGTACACGGCTCCAAGGCTTGATTTCAAATTGGTCATCAGCCAGCTTCTGGCATCTTGTAACAGCGCTTTGTCTTCTTCGCGCTCAAAATTGCCTTTTATGAGTCTCATCAAAAATTTGTTTACAAAGGTGTTTGATGCTTCATCAAAGCCAGGAATGGTAATATCAATGGGTGAGACCTCTTTTGAGCTTGAGTCAATTTTGTTGATAATTCCATTAATAAAGGCCTGCGCTCCTTGAGCTTCAGATTCTTCTGTGGGCACAAAAGCAGCGGTGCGGTTTAGCGAGGCATAAATGCCTTCTAGTTTAATGGCAAATAAGTCGGTTAGACCCTCCCAAGTGAGGTCTTGTCCGGCCATTTTACTGATGCCTCTCCCAATAAGTGTGCCTTGAAAGACATCTTTTAAGACTTTGGGCAGTTTTTCGTCGTAAATGCCTTTGGTAAATGCGGCGTTGAGTAGGTCGTTGGCAATATTTTTAAAGTGAGTTTTGGGGTCAACGTCTTGTCTTTCAAATTCAACTTTTACTTTCTTAAAGAGATTGCTTAAAAAGTGATCGGCGATCTGGTCATCGGTTAAATCCTCATCACCTAGGCCTTCTAGCACCAAAGTAGAAAATATTTGGTTAGTTAAGTCATTGATAGCCTGATTGATAAGTTCTTTACTGCCCTCAATATTGACCTTTTCTTTGGCCTGGGCAAGGATAACATTGGTAATTTGATTAGAGAGGTCTTTTAATACCCCGCCGCAGCTAGAATTGAGTACTTTAATCTGTCTTTCAGTGAGGGTATTTTCATGGGCAAGCATATGTCCAATAACGGCATTTTTGGCTTTTCCGATCAGGCCGCCAAACCAGCCTGTTTGCGCAGCAGGCGCAAGTGGTTGATTCTGTGGTGCTTGCGAATTTGGGTTGATGCCGCTAGACTGCATAGATATGCCTCATAAGTTTATAACCCTATTATCACTCACAAATCATTAAAATTAAACCAAAAACATAAACTTTATTATTAAGATTTCAT
Source organism: Chlamydiales bacterium (assembly GCA_021372185.1). GTDB lineage: Bacteria > Chlamydiota > Chlamydiia > Chlamydiales > FEN-1388 > SZAS-7. The sequence goes on from JAJFUY010000234.1 coordinate 6,120, forward strand.
TAATTTCATTATTAACGAAATTAAGTGAATTAATGGCTAAGTGATTTGTGTGCTGTAGGTGCTGAGTTATTCCCCATAGATGCTGTGAAAAATAGAATTTGTAAAAGACATGTCAAACGAATTCGGGCTCAAGAAAGTAAACTAATTTGTGTGCCGCAGGTACACCTTATTATTAGCCCATTAGTGTAGCGCCGGAGGTGCAAACTATGGGAACATTCGGAAAAAAACAGCAGAGCCACGCATGTGGCGGCTGAATCTTAATATTCTAGCCGCCACATGCGTGGCTCGATATATTAATTAACATGGTTCCCACGGTTTGGCCCTGCGGGCCTTCACCATGGGCTAATAATATATTGTACCTGCGGCACAAATAATAAAAAACAATTCGGCTTGAAACAATAAAATGCGTTATTACTTTTTGTTTAGTTTTTCTTTTAGCCAGATGAGGGTTTCTGTGTGGGTTTTATCGGGATTTTGGGCACAATAGGTGTCGATGTATGCATTTGCGTTTGCAGCGCCGCTTGTGGCAAGTAGGTTTAGGGCTTTACTTGCTGCCACTGTAAACAAGACGTGCTTTGAGGCTTCGCAGATTTTCAGGTAGTTAGTAAGCAGGGGTTGTAAACCTGAAGCATTTCTTACCAAAGATTGCAATTGATTGGTGTATTCTGTTTTAAGCCTGAATAGGGCTACTTCAAATTCTGGATTAAAGGCCTGTGCAGGTGTGCCATAAAAATAGCCTATTAAATTGGCTGCTAAATAGCGTTCAATTACAGCGCTTTCGGCTTGAAAATCTAGATTGCCAGTATATAAAGACTCTAGCATTTTTACTTCTGTGGCACGAACTGTACTAAATTGATTTACAAGATTATCAATTGTAGCTTTTAGTAATGCTGCAACGCCTATGTCATCGTCTTTTAAACAAGCGCGTTTTGACAAAAGCATTATTATTGAACTAAACTCTATCTCTGGCGTTGCAAGCGCTTTTGTGATCAAATCTACTAGCTCAAGATGGTCTTTATAGGTGGACGTGGCCATCTTTTCAAAGCGTTTTATAGAAGTTGACAGCACTTTAGCTTGCGTTCTTAAGGCAAAGCCATAATAAAATCCGGCATGAATTTCTGGGGCTATTGTAATATCAGATAAAGAACAAAGCGCGGCACGAGTAAGCATCTGAGAGTCACCTGATTGTGTCTCTAACTGTTCAAGAGTGGCTTTATTTAGCTTACATGGGTTTGCAATTTGGTCTCTAAAGGCACATTCAATTTTATAGACGCACTTGGCTACGCCTTCAAGTTCTTGAATTTGACTCTCAATTGCGCTGTAGCGTGCTATAGGAAATCTGGCTAGCCACTGCTTCCATGTGCCATTGCGGAATTTATAGGCGCTAGGAAGTGTTGTAGATGTGGCAGACTCTAGAAGTGGCTTATCGGTAGCTGCTGCTGTTGATTCTAAGAGGTTGGAGCTATCAAGATCAACAACATAGGAGCGAACGAGCTTTTTAGCATCGGCTTCAAGCTGTAAGAGTAACCCGGTGAGTACGGTAGAGCCGGCGGGTATTTCTTTTTTAAAGCTTTTGGCAGCATAGAGAATATACAGCAAAAGTGTATCGTTTATAAAAAAGAGATTGGAATCTTTGGTTGCTTCAATTTTTGGTTTCATTTTATTGAATTGTTCAACAAGTTCCGTTACTTTTTGTTGAATAGTGCCTAAAGTTGAAAGTGTTTCTAAACTACGTATGGCAGCTTTGCTTTCTTCAAGGGCTTGGTTGAAATTTGGATCTTTTATTACTTTGATAAAATCTGTAGTTTTACGCTCTAAATGAGTTCCAAGCATTTCAATACCCATAACAGAAGACAGGGCTTCGGCTTTTTCGTTTGGTTTATCAATATCGGGAACTTTTTTATAAAGGCCTCTAGCTTCATCCCATAATTTTTTCATGACTCCCGCGCGAGCTTCAAGCGTTGTTGCGAGTTGATTGTGAGTTGCATCTATGTGCTCAGAACCGGCGCTACGCTGAGCCACACTCTGACACGCCTCGTTGAGCTCAGAAAAGAATGTGGTGGCAAACTCCTCAAGTATTTTTGAAAGCCGTGTATGAACAGCAGGTGCAGAAGAAGAAAGAACAAGATTGCGAAGACCTGAAAGCACACTCGATACAGATTGCATAAAAATACCCTTATAAATAGTTATGGGCAATCTTTATCTACCAATCAGCAAAATAATGCAAGCGTGAAATAATTCTTAAATGTAACGAATAACTTTTGAAAATGCTTTAAAACAATAAAATTAGCAGGATCTGCCAGATCCTGCCCATCCTGTTAATAAGATTGGAATTGACAAAGGTGTTGTTTTGGTTTACATAATGAATATGAGTATAAAAGATCAGGTTAAGCAGCATTTTATTGCCATATTGAGTTTGCTAATTGCCGTTGTGGCGCTTTTTTACACCACGTGGCGTGAAGAGGCGACAGAGCATAACAGAAACGCTCGAGTAGCTGCCTTTGAGGTTCTTAAAAACTTAGGGGAGCTTCAGGTGATTGTAAATCAGACCATCTATGAGGCTAAAGACAATGCCTCTATTTTAGGGTGGGGTCATGTGGCAATAATTAGCGATATGGGAAGTCTTTTAGCGGCCCCAATTCCTGAAAAAACTACCCAGCTTGTGCAAACGTGGGGCCAAAATTGGCAAAAGCTAGCTCAAGATGAAGCTGCGCAAGATAGCATCACCCACGAAATTGACTCATGTCGCCAAGCCACTCTCGAACTCATCCAGTCTCTTCGCTAACTTATTTTGGACTCTAAGAGGCTTAGGTGAAAGGCTTCTTGTGGGGTAAATTCTCTATCGAGTTGTTTGAGGATAGCAAGGTGCTTTTCGATGAGGCTTGTACAGTTAGCACGAGCCGCTCTTATGGCCGCTTCTAAATAGAGTGCTTTTGTTTTTTCTGGTGTTTCACAATCTAAAAAGCGTACGTGTGCAGAGGTAGCGCCTTGGGCAAGCTCAAAGCTGATACGGGCTGCTGTTTTGCGTTTTGACGTATCGTTGTACAGGGTAAAGAGTGAGCTTATGATTGTATTGAGATAGGATGAATCCTGAGTATTATTGGCAACAAGGGCTTCACGTTTCAGAAATGATGTGCGATCGAGCATAAATCTTCTATCGCTATCAACCATGTACTGTGACCAACCAGGAGTGAGTGTATTACTTAAAGAGGTAATTGCTTTTATTGCTTCAGGAATAAGGTGGATTTTTCGAGTGTCAATAAGCCAATCAATTGCTTGCACGCCAATTGATTTAAATAGTAGAGCTCGCTCATTTCTTAAAATAGCTAGGGCTTTTGTTTGGAGATCATTGTCAAAGCATGAGGGCTCCTCGTTCGTGAGTTTAGGAAGTGTGAAATAGGTTTTAATGGCAGTAAACGCACGATACCGCTCTATACTATCAGTGTAGTATACAAGCTTTGCAAAATGTAAAAATGGGTGAAGAGGCGCGTATTCACACGCTTTTAGGTAATATGAGTCAGCTGCGGGATGGTTTTTTTCTTTTAGCGTAAAAAAGGCATGTAGACATACTTTAAAGAGGCTGTTTTGAGAGCGTGTGTAGCTGATTATTTTTTGATATATCGGTTCAATATCTGTAGAATCAAGCCGTAAAGCAAGTTCTAGTGCGCATTCAAGATATTGTAGATTTTTGCGTCCTTTAGCTGCTAAGGCAAGGTAATGCTCTACACCCTCTACCCGGCAGGCAAGAGATAAGAAGTTGGCGTAGAGGTTTTCAAAGTGGTGTAAGAGGCGTGCGTCGCCAGATTGTATGGCTAAATCTCGGCCTGCCAAAATGTGCATTTCAAATTCGAGGTCATCATCTAAGACTCTATATTCCGGTATGCATTTTTGCCAATGTATCCATTCATCGTCTTGAGGCATTGCTTTTTTACAGGCATTTAGCTGGTCGGTCAATAAAAGGGGAGCCAAGGGCAGTGAATCTGGGCAAAAAAAGTGGCGTATATTTTCTTCTATCGTTGGCTCCACAATAAGCCGAACGTTTCGAGTCTGCTTTTTTGCTGGTTCTTCAATAAGAGATTGAGAGTGGTCTAAATCGCTTTTTCTTCTTAAAGAAAATTTTCTTAAGGTGCCGCGTAGGCTCGATTTTAGAGAGGTTTCTTTTGGAGAAGGTGGTGGGCTGTCACTATCAATACTCGAATTTCTGGCTGATAAACTGAGAGATTTAAAGGCGCCTTTTAAGCTGGTTACGCTACTAGCTATTGAAGTGCGCGGGCTATCAATTTCATCTTCTTCATATTCAACTTGAGTATAGGTTCTATCAGGTGCTAGGGCCTTATATTGGGCTTCAAGATATTCAGCAATTGGGGTGCCGTTCTCTAATGCAAGCAGTCGTTCATAGTAGACGCGGATTGCGGGGGTATTTGCATAGTGCTCGAGGAGCAATCCTAGGCTTTGTTTTTTACAGTTTGCAGGAAGTGAGAGGCGCGCAAAATATGGAGTAGGATTTGATTTAATGGCGCAAGACCTATTGTAAAAACGCTCTGTTATTTCAACGGCATCTTTTTTTTCTACAGAATAGAGATACGCAAAAAGACTGACTAGTGGTGCCCTTAGAAGGGTGGTTTTATCTTGTCTTAAACAGTTATACAAAAATTCATAAAGCTTTAGCGTATTGGCATCATTAAAAGCAAAAGAAAGAAGAAGCGCCTTTTCTAGGTACATGAGGCGAGTGTTGAGTGGCGACATCTCATCTTCTGCTAGCGCTTGAAAGATATCTATAGCGCCTTTTTGCTTAGAGAGTACAAGAAATTCAGCATAAATATACATCACTTGCATCGGTTTTCCCGTCTCGTTACGAGCTTTATAGAGCGCTAGGAGAATAATTTCGGCCAGAGCAAAATTATTTTCTTTTAGATAGGTAATACAGGTATCTAATGAATGAAGAGTTTGAGCAAATGACTGAGCCGGAATAGACGCTTTAAATGTCTCTATAAGTTTAATGAGGTCAAATGTGTCAGTCGGTACTTTCGCGCTAAGAGTTACGCTCTCGTTAGTAATGTGAGGGGTATAGCCCTGAAGTACACACCACTGTACCGTTTTTTTTCTAATGAGTGCAAGAGCTAGCGGCACCTCAGTATCTGGTACTATGAGGGGAAACACTTTGGGGATATCACCATTACTAGAATATAGTTCACAGGTGTCTTTTGTAAACAGCATTTGCTCATGGAAAGAAATCAACCCTGCTACATATTTTGGGTGATCAATACAAAATGCAATTCTTTTGCCAAATTTTTTAAATGGCTCTATTTTGGTGTGATCTGGCTGTAGGACTTTTAAGGCTGCGGTTGTTAATACCTGTTCAACAGGGGTGGATTTGGGGCCATTTGTCGCGTACGATAAGAGAAAGAGGGTTTCGCGGCTTTCTGGCAGATTGCCGCACGAGGGGTCTTTTGAGGCAATTGCATCTACACACTTTTTCACATTAGTGCTTTTGGGATCGCGGGCAAATTCAGCTTTTGCTAAATCTAGTAAAAGCTTTATGCCTTCTTCGAGTTGGGCTTGAGCAAGTAAGCACTCTGCTAGTTCAAAACCACGAATAAAACTTTTGTCGTTTTTATAAAGGTGCCGTCCAAGGGCAACAGCTAGCCCCCAGTCTCTATTTTTGTAGGTAATTCTAAACTGAGCTAATAGCTCATCTTCTGTGTACAAAAAACTCCGAGCATTATTTGTCCCGCGAGGGCTATTGGCATCTCGTATAAAGTCTACAACTGGGTCACGTACCGTAGTATTTGTTAAATGAATGGCGGCATATATTTTGTTTGTTTTTTCAACTTTCTTCTCATTTTGAATGAGCTTTAAGTAGGCATAAATTAAGTGGTTTAACTTACTTTCATCTGAGGTGAGCAGATTTTCTAGCTCTTCTCGTACTACATTTTTAGCAGGGTCTAACAGAAAGGCCTTCTCTAGGTACGCTTTTCGCTCTTGAGTTGAGCCGTTTTGGCTCATCTCATGGTAGACGTCGGCCGCTTCTGGCCGCCCAAGGTATTCTAAACATTCTGCATAGAGCTTTGCAAAAATGGGCGAACAGTGGTTTCTGCTATAGGCGGATTGAACACACAATAGAGCTAATTCATGTTTGCCGTTACGGACGTTAGATATAAAATCGACCATCAGGTTGAGTGTGAGGCTGATTGACTCTTCAAATTCTTCCATCAGCATCTGGAGTCTTTGATGGCGCTTGTGGTGCAGCTTTTCAGAATCGGCGTCTTTTTCTAAATTATCTAATATGGGCAGCCACATAGCGCAGTGTTTTATTATGTCGCTATTTTCTCTAATATTTTTGAGCGCAAGGAGCCAATCTGTCTGTTCTGTTGTGGCCAGCACTTTTTGTGTAGCAAAGATATCTTTAAGCTTTAACAGGCATTTATTCAGCTTACCACTGGTAACTAAAAGTGCGTTTTTGCGGTCATTATCTTGGGTAACACTTGGCAAAAATGTAACGCTTGCGCCCACCACGGTGGGAATAAAGCTATTATCCAAAAACCAACGAATCGCGCGAGCAGGCAGCAATGCATCCTCAATCGGCATATCTTTATGAACTGGAATTTTGAGCGTATGCCGTATTTTTTCTGAGGTAGAATAGGAAAAAACAGTAGCGTGAGCTTCTTCAAACGAAACCCTTCTACCCAACCCAAAATAGTATCCAATAAACGGAGATTCCCCATTAGTTATGTACATGCAGCTCCTGGTAATTATCCAACAATAATTACCCGGCAATTATACAACAACAAAATCAGCAAATTAACACAAAAACAAACAAAAAATTAACAAGATGGGCAGGATCCGGCAGGATAACACAAAAAAACACTTCTTTGAATTCGCGATTCTTTTTGCATCAATTCACAAAAATTAAACTGCTTGAGTTGAATCAGGTACAGGCATAGTATGCTCTCTTTTAAGAACAAGTGCTAGTAAAAGAGAGGTGAGGGCAATAAATGTTATGAGGATTAGCCCGATATTTTGAAATGAGCCTGTGTAGTAATGGCCAGCAAGCTGCAGACCAATTGAGGAGAGAATGAGCCTGCCGCCCTGAATGATGGCAGCTGTGCGGCCTTTGGCATCAGGGAGCCAGTTAAGGCATTGAGGAAACAGGATAGTAGTCGGAACGATCTGGGCTAAATTAAAAATTGAAAATATAGCTGTAATGGCAAGTGCATCTTTGCAGTCGATGTAGGAGAGGTAGCCAAGCAATAAGCAGCTAACAATAAAGGTGATGTTTGATGCGATAAGCATCTTTTTGTTGTCAAACTTGTTCATGATAAGGCCATAGATAATACTACCAATAGCAAAAAAGAAGGCTAATGACCCTTGATAGTAGCCAAACTCGCTAAGAGATACTCCCAAATCTTCCATATAAAGTAGTGGTGAGATTCCAACTACTATCCACCAAGGAACAAACATAACGGTAATTTGTGCCACATGAAGCATGAGAGGCTTACATGCAAATATCTTTTTATATCCAATAGGCTTGGCTTCCGGCACATGCTCTTTAGGAACAAACATAACGCTCAAAATAAGTACGCTTATGCCAAGCAAAAGAAGGGCCGTAAAATTGCCTTGCCAATGATAGTGGAGGCTAATGTAGCTACCAAGTACAGGCGCAATGGCAATAGAAATATTCATTACGCCATTTAGCATAGCTAGATAAAATTGCTGTTTTTTTAGCGAAAAGGCATCAGCAATGAGTAAAAAACTTAATATCGCAGGCGCTGCAACACCAATACCTTGCAAAAAGCGGCCTGCAAGAAGGGAGTAAAAATTAGGCGCAAAAAGACAAAGCACACTTCCAACCACAAAAGTAACAAGCCCCGACAAAATCACTGGCCTTCTGCCAAAGCGATCTGCCATATTCCCCACAAAAAAGAGGCTAATGCAAAAGCCAATAAAGTTCACTGAAAGGGTAGCTTCTACCCAAAATGGAGTAAGCTGAAAATGGCGCTCAAGTTCTGGAAAGCTTGGCACAAAAAGGTCAAATTCCATCCCCGCCAGCAAATCCATCAAAATGACTGTAAGAAATAGTAGATAGTTCATGATAGCAAGTATTTTAGCAGCGGTCTAGGGTTTTTGTACATCCCTCTTTATGCGTTTAAGATTCTTAACGTCCTTAAGTTCTATTTCTGTAATCCATAGAAACAGTATATTGAAATGTTTACGCCACAAAAGACGTCCTCTCAACCGAGGACATAAATCCTTAACAACATACCCACAGTCGTTGTCTGTGGGCTATTCAAAGACCAGCACCTAAAGGTGCTATTGAATGCAGGTAAGTTTTTAGCACCGTTTAGGTGCTGGTCTTTGAATAGCCCATAGCAACTTGTTGTTATGGGCACTTAATTTTTGCGCCGTAGGTGCAAATTTATTATTAGCCAATCAGTGTAGCGCCGTAGGTGCAAACTGTGGGAAAACGATATAATTAATATATGGAGCCACTTTAGTGGCGATTCAATCTTAAGATTTAGCCGCCACTAAAGTGGCTCGAGATATTTTTTTTCATTGAGTTCCCATAGTTTGCCACTTCGTGGCTACACTGATGGGC
>JAJFUY010000248.1 GCA_021372185.1 Chlamydiales bacterium
TGACTGCTTGATAATACCGCTCATGCTTGGCTGGCATGCACCTGAGTATGATCTACACTTCATTGCCTTTCAGGGCCTTTTTGTTCCCACCGGTAAATACAGCAAAAATAAAATCGCCAACATGGGACAAAACCACTATGCCACAGAAACTGACGTAGGCTTTACCTGGTTTAACGAAAAAATAGGCACCGAAGTCTCTGCCATGACGGGCATTACCTCAAACTTTACCAACCACAAGACACATTACCGATCAGGCACCGGCTGGCACACAGACTTTTTTGCAGGGCAGTATATTTCTAAAAAGATGCAAGTAGGGCTGTCAGGCTACTGGTTTTATCAGCTTACTCCAGATTCGGGTAAGGGGTCTAAGGTTTTAGGCGGAAATAGGGGATATGTACTGGGTCTTGGCCCTAGCATCTCCTATGAGTTTGATATCTGTAAACTCCCCGTTATCGTAAATGCCCGCTACTTTAAAGAAACGCACTCTAAAAACTACTTAAAGGGCGAAACGTTTTATTTAACAATCAGCCTACCAATACCGTAACCATGAACCCAATTGCCGTAATAAAACTCCAAGAAGTTCAAGCCGCGCCTCCTATGCTAAAAAAGCAAAGAGGCCGCCCCAAAGTGCATTCTATGGCCGTTGCCCATTCATTTATAGCCCTCGACGGCTCACTTATCCTCCCTGCGATAAAATCCCGCAAAAACCGCTTCCGCTACTGGCGCCAATGGGCTCGCTTCCTCCGTGACTACTACAACAAAAAATCCTGCAAACCCCTCCAAAAATACATCGTCAATCAAATCCAAGAAAGCCCCAAACCGATAAAGTTTGTGTAGAGGCTCAAGTGTTTTGTATTAGAGTCCAGAGGACGACTGAGCGAAGCCCACCGTGACCGAAGGGAACGGTGGGAATAGGCAAAAATGCAACAGAGCCCAGGTTATGGGCGATTCAATCTCGTGATTCAATCGCCCTCAGCCGGGCTCCATTTTCTCTACATCCTTTTCCCACCGTTCCCTGCGGTCACGGCGGGCTTCGTTCAATCGCCCTGAAGGGCTCTAAAACCAAAGGCAGGGGCAAGGGAAAACACCTGCGGTGTTTTAACTAGACATAAGTTTTTACTTCGTGTAGTAAGGAGAAAAATTTACTACACAAGACTATGAACAAAAAATACAAAATCGCCTTTGTTGTCATGATGTATCTGGCAGTGCTTTTTGCCACATATCTGTTTTTAGATACCAATAGCATTGCTGTTTTAGACCCTAAGGGGCTGATTGCTGTTAAAGAAAAGCGGCTGCTCGTTATTGCTACCTATCTTATGCTCATTGTTGTAATACCGGTTTTTGTGCTTACGTTTGTAGTGGCATGGAAGTATAGAGCAGACAACAAAAAAGCTGAATATCGCCCAGACTGGGACTATAACTTTTTTGTAGAGGCTCTTTGGTGGGGAGTGCCTTGCATTATTATTGCCGTATTATCTGTTATCACGTGGACAAGTACGCATGAGCTAGACCCGTTTCGACCTCTTGATTCTAAGGTAAAGCCCCTTCGCGTACAGGTTATAGCCCTGCAGTGGAAGTGGCTCTTTATCTATCCTGAGCACAATATAGCCAGCCTTAACTACCTACAGATACCTACTGACACACCTATAAACTTTGAGCTTACCGGCAACTCGCCTATGAACTCATTTTGGATTCCACAGCTAGGGGGCATGATATATGCTATGCCGGGAATGACAACAAAGCTTCACCTTATGGCAAATGAAGAAGGGGAGTATAACGGCGTATCATCAAACTTAAGCGGTACAGGCTTTGCAGGCATGAAGTTTATTACTAAGGCAACCTCTGAAAAAGCCTTTCAAGCGTGGGTTGACACGGTAAAAAAATCGCCCATACCACTTAATAACGACACATTTACTGCACTTATTCATCCAAGTGCTAATGACCCTGTAGTGCTCTATACACTTCAGGAACCTAATCTTTTTGATCAAACCGTAATGAAATATATGATGCCTCAATAGGACACACCTTATGTACGATATCTTTGGAAATACTTGCGGAAAGCTCACTTGGGCAGACTACATCCATGATGACATAGTCATGGGTGGTGTGATGTCTATGATACTGGCTTTTGTTACTATCACAGGCCTTCTTACCTATTACAAACGCTGGGGGTGGATCTGGAAAGAGTGGCTCACATCCGTTGACCCCAAAAAAATTGGTGTTATGTATGTAGTGACAGCCATTGTTATGCTTGTTAAAGGCTTTAGTGATGCGGGGCTCATGCGCGCTCAGCAGGCACTATCAGTGGGAGCCGATCATGGCCTCCTTACTGCCGATCACTTCCAGCAGATATTTTCAGCTCATGGCACTACTATGATCTTTTTTGTAGGCATGGGAGCGGTCTTTGGGCTGTTAAACCTCATAGTGCCGTTGCAGATTGGGGCACGCGATGTGGCGTTTCCATTTTTGAACTCAGTAAGCTTCTGGCTCTATGCTGCGGGGGCTTTACTGATTAACTTATCACTTGCCATCGGTGAATTTTCTGCCGCTGGCTGGCTTGCCTATCCACCACTATCAGGTATTGACTATAGCCCAGGGGTCGGGGTAGATTACTGGATATGGAGTGTGCAGATAGCGGGGCTTGGTAGCCTTTTTTCTGGCATTAACTTCTTTGTAACTATCATTAAGATGCGAGCACCTGGCATGACTATGATGAAGATGCCTATCTTTGTGTGGAGCGCACTTGCCTCCATGGTTCTTGTTATCTTTGCCTTTCCCATACTTACAGCCACTCTTGCTATGCTTACACTAGACCGCTATATGGGCATGCACTTTTTTACTGCAGACTTTGGTGGCAACTTTATGATGTATACAAACCTCATCTGGGCGTGGGGTCATCCTGAGGTGTATATCCTTGTACTGCCAGCCTTTGGCATCTTTTCTGAAGTTGTAGCCACCTACTCACAAAAACGCCTCTTTGGCTACACTTCTATGGTGTGGGCAATAGTTGCCATTACCTTCTTATCGTTTATCGTTTGGCTACACCACTTTTTTACAATGGGTGCAGGAGCCAATGTAAACGCCTTTTTTGGCATTATGACCATGCTTATTGCCGTGCCAACAGGTGTAAAAATCTTCAACTGGCTCATCACCATGTATAAAGGCCGAGTGCACCTCAAGACGCCTATGATGTGGTTTTTAGGGTTTATTGTTTCATTTACAATAGGGGGAGCCGCCGGCGTGCTCTTATCCATACCGGGTGTTGACTTTCAGACCCATAACAGCCTCTTTTTAATTGCGCACTTTCACTCTATGATACTCGTGGGTGTGCTATATGGCTTTTTCTCTGGCATTACCTACTGGTTTCCAAAATTTGCAGGCTTTACATTGAACGAGCGCCTTGGAAGATATGCCTTTTACTGCTGGTCTGCCGGCTTTTTAGCTGCCTTTGTGCCTCTTTATATATTAGGTCTTATGGGAGCCACAAGAAGGCTAGATCACTATGATGAACCTAACTGGCAGCCGCTCTTTATTATTGCAGCTATTGGCGTGGCTCTCATTGCTGTAGGGGTGGGCTTTCAGATTTTACAAGTTATAATAAGTATCCGCGATAGAAAGCAAAATATGTGCCCAAAAGGTGATCCTTGGAATGGAAGAACTTTAGAGTGGTCAACTACATCACCACCACCCTTTTATAACTTTGCCCACACACCAGAAGTTACAGCTCGTGATGAATTCTGGGTGATGAAGCAAAACAACATAAATCCACATGCAGGGCCATTTGAAGCCATTCACATGCCAAAAGACACGCCCATGGGCGTCTACATTGGCATCTTAAGCTTTATCTTTGGCTTTTGCATAGTCTGGCACATCTGGTGGCTTGTGATCTTATCCTTTTTGGGTATTCTTACCTGCGTTATCGTACGCTTGTCAGATGATGATACAGACTATTTTGTTCCGGCAGATGTTGTGGCCGCAATTGAAAATAAGGCCCGTATGGTATAGTTTAGTACCATGAAAAAATCTGCCGAAATACGATCTGCTGTTACTTTAGAGTCAGGTGGCTTAAAGCTTTTTGGTGTACTGCACCTACCTATAGAGGCTCTGCAGAAAAAAGTACCGGCGGTTATGTTCTGCCATGGTTTTGGCGGCAATAAAAGCGGCAAGCTTCGCCTGGCAGTACGACTAGCAGAAGAGCTATCACGTGCAGGTATTGCATCACTGAGAATTGATTTTAGAGGGTCAGGGGACAGCGAAGGGGACTTTGCTGATACCACCATTCAGACACAGTTTGAAGATGCCAAAATTGGCCTACAATATCTTTTAAGCCTGCCAAATATTGATACTGATAAAATTGCCATTATGGGCAGATCCTTAGGCGGCGCGCTTGCCACGCACCTTGCAGCTATAACGCCGGGTGTAAAAGGTGTTGCCTTGTGGTGTCCGCTTTTTGATGCCGCGCCTTGGGTGCAAAAGCAAAAAAACGGCATCAAAAATTTTCATTTTTTGGGGCAAACACTATCACCTGTCTGTATAGAGCAGTTTGCCGCCATTGACACACGAACTCCCATGAAGAAATTAGATGCTGTGCCTATGCTTGTAGTACGTGCCTGTAAAGACGAAGTGCTGACAAGTTACCATGATGAAGAGTACCATAAAGCTCGGAAAAACTGCCCTACCACCTATCTTGAGCTACCAGAATCAAACCATGACTGCACGCACGTGCCAGAGCAGCAACTGCTACTTGATACAACTACTGCATTTTTACGAGGTGTACTTTGACCTACCACGATGAAACAGAAACTGAAGAAATACAACCCGAACTCCTCTTAAGCCCGCTACAAAAAGAGCGGCTTGAATACCTCCCTGGCATACCAGATGCGTTACGCGGTCTTGATACTGTTGATTTTGAAGAGGGAGAGCAAGTGACATGTAAATCGTTTATAGCGCCGTCATTTCCTCACCTTACTCACGCCAAGCAGCTTAAGATAGTACGTAAGGAACAGCCCACACGCCCATTAAAAATTGGAGTTGTATTATCTGGTGGGCAAGCAGCCGGCGGACATAATGTAATCACAGGCCTCTTTGACGCGCTGCAAGAGTTGAACATAGAAAATAGGGTGATTGGTTTTTTAAATGGCCCAGGTGGTATTGTACGCAATAAAACCTTAGAAATTACCCAAGAGCTTTTGGCCCCATACCGCAACCAAGGCGGCTTTGATCTCATAGGATCTGGCAGAACCAAAATAGAAACTCGAGATCAGTTCCAAGCTACACTCAATGCTGTACAGGCAAATGACTTAGACGGCTTAATTATCATTGGGGGAGATGACTCCAATACAAACGCTGCCTTTTTGGCCGAATATTTTGCCAGCCTTGCCTGCAAGACATGCGTTATAGGCGTACCAAAAACGATCGATGGTGATTTGCAAGGTGATAATATCGAAATTTCTTTTGGCTTTGACACAGCCTGTAAAACCTATTCTGAGATTATTGGAAACATCGCGCGTGATGCACTTTCTGCCAAAAAGTATTACTACTTCATCAAACTTATGGGAAGATCAGCCTCACACATCACCCTAGAGTGTGCCCTGCAGACTCAAGCCAACCTAGCCCTTATTGGCGAAGAAATACAAGCCAAGCGCATGAAGCTAAAAGATGTTGTAAAGCTCTGTACTGATCTTGTTGTAGAGCGCTCTAAAAACGGCTTTACCCACGGCGTAGTACTTATCCCCGAGGGGATTGTAGAATTTATGCCAGATGTTAACGTGCTGATAACAGAACTCAATACACTTCTTGCTCATGGCTCTCAAGATTCTTTAACCTTAGATAGAATTATTGATGACTCAGAAAAAATCACCTATATCACAGCGCGTCTCTCTCAAGAATCATCTGCCGTCTATAAAATCTTACCGCGAGACATCAAACTGCAGCTGCTTTTAGATCGTGACCCACACGGCAATGTGCAAGTATCAAAAATTGATAGTGAACGCTTATTGATGCAGCTTACAGAAGCTGAACTTCACCGCATCGACCCATCAATTCATTTTTCGTGCCAGCCTATATTCTGCGGCTATGAAGGACGATCTGGCCTGCCAAGTAACTTTGATGCAAACTACTGCTATGCCTTAGGGCGCCTTGCTGCCGTTCTTGTTGCCAGAAGAAAATCAGGCTACATAGCATCCTTTACAAGCCTCACACGCCAGCCAGAAGACTGGGATCCACAAGCCACACCACTAGTGAGCATGCTCACGGTAGAAGAGCGTGAGGGCAAACCAAAAACCGTCATCCACAAATCTCTAGTAAACTTAAAACAAAAAGCCTTCCTAGAATTTAGCCAAAAACGAGCCTCCTGGCGCATCAAAGACCAGTACTGCTCTCCTGGCCCCATCCAATTTGCAGGCTCACGCGATCTCACCGACAGCGTCCCCATCACACTAAAACTCAACCGTAGCTAGTTTTCTCTTAATCTTACTCTTGATCTTGATCCTAATCTTGTTTTGGTATTTTATCCTGCCAAGTTCCTCCCCATTCAGTTGTATTTTATTGATTTTTCTTCCTAATTCATTGTTTAATGTGGTATAATCAAGGAAAGTGTCCATTTAAAATGGAAGGAATTACCGATTATGGATAGACAGACCTTAAAATCGATCATTGTAGATCAAAATGAGATACGCCTTCCGGCTTTCTTTTATGAGAGAAACGTGTACTCAAAACTTTTATCTTATCAAAAGGCAACTGAGACTGTCATTCTTCAAGGTATTAGACGGTCAGGCAAATCGACACTTTTGCAACTTGTTCGTAAAAATTCTCTTGAAAACAGATATTTTCTCAATTTTGATGATGATCGGCTGGTACCGTTTACAATTGAAGACTTCCAGCAACTCTATGAGCTTTTTATTGAGTTATACGGAATCCAAAAAACTTTTTATTTTGATGAAATCCAAAATATTCCAGATTGGGAACGATTTGTAAGACGGCTACATGACAAAGGAATGAAGGTATATGTTACAGGATCTAATGCGAATTTGCTTAGTGCTGAATTAGGAACTAAACTTACTGGTCGTCATCTTTCAATTGAAGTATACCCATTTTCATTTAAAGAATGGGTGAATGGTCAAAACCCGTCACTTCTTAACGGCGACCCTCTTACAACAGAGCAAAAGGGTGTAACATTAAACCTGTTTTTGCAATATTGCGAAAATGGCGGTATTCCGGAATATATCCAAACAAAAGTTCCGGAAACACTCCATAGGCTATATGAAGGTATTATTTTTAGAGACATTATTTCTCGCTATCATCTTAAGCAGCCAAAGGCTCTGCAAGAAATCGCGTACTTCCTTGCAAGTAATCTTGGAAAAATTTTTAGCTATAAAACACTATGCACCATTACAGGTATAAAATCGCCCACTACAGCAAGTGACTATTGCGCCTATATGGAACAGTCTTATCTCTGCTTCTTTATCAATAAATATAGCCATTCATTGAAAGAGCAGGCAGTTTCTCAGAAGAAAGTATACTTTATCGACCACATATTGGCTAAAACTGTGGGATTTCAAATTGGGCTCAATAGAGGGCGCATGTTAGAAAACATCGTCTTTATAGAACTTAAAAGGCGCTATAAAAACGTCTACTATCACAAAGAAAACAAAGAATGTGATTTTATTATAAAAACTGGTGCCACTATAGAATTTGCCTATCAAGTTACAGCCGAATGGGGCGATGAAAAAGTAATGGAGCGTGAGATAGGAGGGCTATTAGAAGCCCTGGATGCATATGAGTTATCCGAAGGCTGGATTTTAACAGACGATACAGAAGAAACTCTTCAAAAAAACAACAAAACTATACGTGTAGTACCTATTTGGAAATGGCTTTTACAATAAGATGTCTGGCAGGATCTTATATTTTTTTAATTTTATCGCTCGTATCGTTCTATCGTTTTTATCGTTGATTGTGTTTTTGTATTATCCTGCCAGATCCATCCGGTTAAATTTTATTGTTTTTGAGCAAGTATTTCAATTTTGTCGAGGGGGTAGGCAATAGTACCATTATCCTCAACGTAGCAGGAAGCGATCATGGCATCTGCTAGGTCATTTGCAAATTCATCTTGCATGGCTGCGGGTAGATGCGCAATAAAGGTTAATTGGGGCTTAAGGTAGTTTACAAGGGCTAATTTGTCTTCAAAAAGGGTTAAAGTCGTCGTTACATTTATAGAAAGCGGTATAAACCCAACTCGTTCTAAAATTGCATGAGCTTCACTTTCTGTAAGATAGACCCTTTGGCTCTTATATTCTCTAAAATAGGGTGCCCATTTCGTATTTTTTGCTAGTTCTTCAGTAAGAGGGCCAACGTAGTTATTGCGCTTGGCAGCTTCTACAATAAGTAATTTTCCACCAGGGACAAGGCATTTGTATAGCGATGCATATGCGCTTTCTTGTTCCAAAACCCAGTGAAGAGCAAAGCTTGAGACAACAAGATCAAACTGGTTGTAAAAAGGGAGTGCCGTAGCGTCTGCAGTTAAAAAAACTAGATTATGTTTAACGATGGACTCAGAAGCATAGGAGATCATTTTTTCTGACAGGTCCACCCCCAAAACAACTCCATGGGGCACTTTTTCTGCAATCTCACCACTTAACGCACCATGGCCACATCCAACATCAA
>JAJFUY010000269.1 GCA_021372185.1 Chlamydiales bacterium
GGCCTAATACTACTTTGATTTGTTTATGGAGGCGTGAAAGTGTGTTCATAGCTTCAATAAGATCGCTATCTAATCGCTTGGCGGGGTCTGCAATGTCAACAAACATCCATTTGGGTTTCTTTGAAAGTCGTGGGAGAATTTCAGTTTCTAGGTACTGCCAGAGCTTTGTCATGCCAAAGAGCATGGTCCAGTTTGTTGAGGCAAAGATGTCACAGGATTCAAGTAACATATGCAGCTTGTTTTTGCCCACTTTATCTACTATTACCTGTTCATCAATAGATAAAATACTGGTGTGTTTACCTAATAAAAGCTTGCCATTAGAAAATTCTAAGGCATCAGTTTTACCGCTAGGAGCTATGCTAACACAGGTGTTGCAAGCCTTTGCAAGTGGTTCAAAAATGGGTTCAATGTCTGGGTAGCCAAGAGCTCCAATGAGAGATGTTTGTACTCCTAGAGTATGCAGGGCATTAGCTAAAATGGGGCCATTACCTCCCAAGCGCTCTTCTTGAAGTACAAGTTCTAGGTTTGTGCTTTTGCCGTGCGCGTCTATAATACGCTCTGACAGCTCTTGCATGCGCTGCATACAAGTATACTGGCTAGGGCTTTTGCGGCTTTCTACAACGCGATAGATGCTATCGACAAACCCGTCAAAGCCTACTAAAACCGAAAAATTGGTATTCAAGCTTGAAAGCGGGGAGTAATTTGTTGCTCTTTGCCGCAGTCTACAGCATGATTTTCTCCGAGTTCATACTCTTTATCATTAAGAAGTATCTTAATTTCAGCTTTATTAAAAGGCACATCTGTTTGCCAGATCCATTCATCGGCTTTTGTGCATTGCATAAGCATGCCTTTTTCCCAGCTTAACCCTTTGATGCCTTCGCCTCGTATATAGAGGCTATTTGGCATACCGCAGTCGAAGTGAACTATAATAGTTGTGAGGGTAGTTTCTTTGTCGGGTGCTTTTGCAATGTGGCTTCTTCTTTGGCCGCTTTTGACTGGGGTTGTTTGGTTTGAGCTACAGCTTGCACATGCTTTTTTTCGAGGTTTAGGTACAATTTTTTTAGGTGTAATTGTAGTAGCCTTTTTTTTTGCAGGCAAAGTTTTAATAGAGATGAGCGTCTTTGCCGTTTTGGCTTTTTTTTGAGGATTGAGTGAAGGCATACTACTTCTCCTAATATGGTGTTTTTTTGAACTATAGGTATTATCTAATAATTTAAAAGAAAAAATGCCGATTTTTGTGAGAAATTACGCAAATTTGGTGGTTTTTACTTGAGAGTTTTTGAAACAAGAAGGTATAATCCTGCCCAAACTCATACTTTCCAAGGATATACAATGCTGCGAGAAGCTCTTAAAGTCATTCTTGACATACAGGAACTTGACATCCAGATGATACGTCTTATGCGCTTAAAGCGTGAACGTCAGGGTGAACTTGATCGTATCCGCTCGCTTCGTGATGACTTACATAACCAGGTTGTCTTGAAAGAAAATGAAGTTATCGACCTTAAAAAGCAGATACGCCTTTCTGAAGTTGAAGTGCAAGAGCTAGCTGCTAAAGCTACAAAGCTCGAAGCTCAGCAAAATGCTGTAAAAAAAGTTGAAGAGTTTAACGCACTGACACATGAAATTGCTGCTTGCGAGCGCGAAAAAACTCAAAAAGAACAGCGTCTAAGTGATCTTTATGACCGCCAAGCGGCAGAAGATGATTTACTCAAGAACCTCAAATCTACCTTTGATTCTACAAAATCTAGCAGTGCTTCTCTTGAGCAAGAAATTTTGGCGTCAGTTGATGCGATCAATCAAGAAGGCTCTATTATTAAGGTAAAGCGTGATGCTATGCAGGTAAACGCGGATCCTGAAATCATGAAAATCTACGACAAGCTGCTCAAAAATAAGCGTGATCGCGTTATCGTGCCTATTGAAAACCGTTGCTGCTCTGGATGCCATATTTTAATTACTGCTCAGCATGAAAACCTTGTCCGTAAAGGCGAAAAGCTTGTGTTCTGTGAACACTGTTCACGTATCCACTTCTGGCAAGAGCATATCTCTGTAGCTGATGAAGAAAAAGGCACACGCCGCCGCCGCAGAGCTCCTGCAAAGGCTTAACCTTAGAGGTCTATTTTGACTGGGAAGACAGGCAATCGCTGCTTATGCTTGCATAAGGAGAGGAAAGTCTGGACTTTTGAGGAGAGGATACCAGTGAAAGACTGGGGGCCGTAAGGCTACGGAAAGTGTAACAGAAAATAATCCGGTGTGCCTCTTAGGAGGCATACACAGGCTGAAACGCTCATATGAGGTATGAGCTGCACTCGAGGAAACTTGGGGCATGACAAACCCTATCCAAAGCAAGGCTAAAGGTGCCAAAACTGCACTCCAGCAGGGCACTTTATTAATGCCGCCCGTGAATGCTGGCGACAGTATTCCTAGATGAATGGTTGCCTCCTAGACTGTATAAGTCTAGAAGACAGAATCCGGCTTATCGTCTTCCCAGTTTTTTTAAATATTCCCCCCTTTTTTCCAATACAAAAAAAATGCTTTTTGTTTTAGAGTCCGGAGGACGACTGAACGAAGCCCACCGTGACCGACGGGAACGGTGGGAA
>JAJFUY010000307.1 GCA_021372185.1 Chlamydiales bacterium
TTTGGCCGTGAGCATGATGCGCATACAACAAGCACTAGTAAAGCCAGTATGACTCTCATGTCTACCTTGTGGCGTTAAGATATAGTTGTTCAATACACTTGCTTGTGGCCTATTTCTAGCCAGATTTTGGCTCCTGGGTTGCAGACAGCTGGGAGGGTATTTATTAGGGCGCTGTAGGCCTCTAAGCCTGTCTGGCCTGGCACTAGGGCGAGTTTTGGCTCGAAGTTGACTACGTGGGCGTCTAGGCCTTTGTATTCTTCTTCTGAGATGTAGGGTGGGTTGCAGACTATAAAATCAGCTTTTTTGCCTTTAAATGGCTCTAGTAGATCCCCTGTTGCTATATTTACGGAGACTTCATTTTCTTTGGCATTTGCTTCTGCTACTTTTAGGGCGTCTTCTGAGATGTCAGATAGGGTCACGTTTAGTTCTGGGAGGGCTTTTTTGATGGCTATGCCAATGCAGCCTGATCCTGTGCAGATATCCCAGAGTACTTTATCGGTATATGGGTGAAGTCTGATGTGCTTTACTATGCGATCAACGAGCAATTCAGTTTCTGGTCTTGGGATGAGTACACGTTTATCTACCCGTAACGTGCAGTCGTAAAACTGAACTGTGCCTTCAATGTACTGTAGGGGCTCATTATCACCTAGGCGCTTTAAATTTTTGCGAACTTTTGCAAGCTCATCTTCTGTTAAGGGCTTATCAAAGTTGAGGTAGAGGTCTAGGCGCTTTTTGCCAAGAGTAGAAGCAATAAGCTCTTCTACTTCATGGCGGCTATGTGAGGAGCCTTTTTGACGTATGTAGTCGTAAGAGAGTTTTAAAATCTCACCTAGTGTCTTCATTCTTGTGGCTTTAAGTAAAAGGCAATAAGAGCTTCTGAGATATCTCTTAAGTCACCATTTATGATTTGGTCTAGGTTATATTTTGTAAGGTCTATACGGTGATCTGTCAGGCGGTTTTGCGGGAAGTTATAGGTTCTGATTTTTTCAGCTCTGTCACCTGATCCAACTTGGGATAGTCTTGTTGCATCAATAGCCTCTTTTTTCTTACGCATTTCAACTTCGGCAAGTTTGGCACGAAGCACGCGCATAGCCTTATCGCGGTTTTTATGCTGACTGCGCTCTTCTTGGCAAAAGACCACAATGTTTGTAGGTAAGTGAGTAATGCGCACGGCGCTGTCAGTCTTGTTAACGTGCTGGCCACCGGCTCCAGATGCTCGCATAGTGTCTATGCGCAGGTCATCTTCGTTAATTTCTATATCTTCGTCTTCTTGGGGCTCTACAAGTGCCGCGCAGGTAATTGTTGAGGTGTGCACACGACCTTGAGCTTCTGTAGCAGGTACGCGCTGAACACGGTGTGTGCCGCCTTCATATTGGAGGTATCTAAAGACATTTGGCCCAGAAAATACGGCTACATACTCTTTAAAGCCGCCAACTTCAGATTCTGCTATATTGAGTCGTTCTACTTTCCAGCCCATTTTGTTGGCGTACCTTTCATACATACGTACGCAGTCGCCTACAAATAATGCTGCTTCATCGCCACCAGCACCTGCTCGAAGCTCTATAATCGTGTTCATGCTGTCGTAAGGGCTTGGTGGATAGAGAGCCATTTCTAGTGTATGGCGACTTTCCTCAAGATTTTTCTTGATAAGCTCTATTTCAGCGTTTAGAACTTCTATGAATTCTGGGTCTTTTTCGGCTTTTAAGAGCTCTTCGTTGTCTTTAAGGTCTGTTTCACCCTTTGAAACGGCTTCAAAAAGCGCTTTAAGGTCAGCTAAGCGGGCATATTCTTGCGTGCGCTCGCGGAACTTTTTAGTGTCAGATGCGGCGTCTGGCAGGCTGAGCTCTTCTTCTAGCTCTTTAAGGCGGATACATGCGTCGTCATATTTGGGATTCATTTCATACCTAAACAAATAAGGGGCTATTTTTCAATAGCCCCTTGATAACTTACAACATGATAAGAAACAATTATTTCTTTTTGCGTTTTTTCTGGTCTTCTGCTTCTTTTTGCTCAGAGTTTGCAGCTTCTTGAGCTTGTGCTTTTTGAGCAGCAGCAGCGTAACGCTTAGTAAATTTGTCTACGCGGCCTTCTGTATCTACGATACCCTTGCCACCTACGAAGAATGGATGGGAAGTAGATGAAATTGGCACGTGAATCGTTGGGTATTCTTTACCGTTGTACATTTCTTTATTGTTCGTCTGAATTGTTGTACCACAGATAAACTTATGGTTAGTTGCTGAGTCAACAAACAACACTTCTTGGTAAGTTGGGTGGGCATTTTCCTTCATATACACTCTTCTAGTTATAATCTTTGGCTCAGAAGAATACTCTTCCGGCAGATAAATCTCAACTAGAATTTTTTCGATATACAGATATTTACAGCCTTTGGTAAAACTTAAACTCGACTTTGCAACTTTTTGACGATTGATTTCTCCTCAGCGGCTATTCAGCGTTAATTTAATTTCTCCGGAAGGGCATTTTTATGCCTTCCAGAGAAATTAAATTGACGATGGATGGCTGATGTGGAGAAAGCACCGTCAAAAAGTTGCAAAGTCGAGTTATATAAATTTCACCTATGATGTACTATGAGCATTCCTCCTTGGCAGTTTCAAAGAGCCTATACGCCTCCTTTAATGAAGCGTCTGTTGCAGATTACCTGTATTGTCACGTTTGTGGGTATAGTATTTAATTTACAGCACCTATTTGTCTTAAGCCCTTTATTTTATACAAACTTCTTCTTTTGGCAGCCTCTTACATCGCTATTCATACTACCCTCCCCTGCTCTATCATTTGGCTTTATCATTGATTTTGCCTTTTCTATGCTGGTGTTGTGGCTTTTTGGCTCTATTGTTTTAGAACGTATTGGAAAGGCAAAATTTTTAACGGTCTATTTTTTAAGCGGCATCTTAAGCGGCCTTGCAGCTTTAGCTGTGATGGATAAGTTCCAGATATTTACTGGCATGAGTGAGCTGATGCCAGTAATTCTTGCTCTCACCACGCTTTGGGCTATGATTGACCCCTACCAAGAGATCTTAGTATTCTTCATATTACCCCTGAAAGCTAAATGGGTGCTTGTAGTGGGCCTTGTAGGCACTTTGCTTGTAAGCTTTCTGTCTCAAGATATTGTAAGTTTTGCAGCGTATTTTACAGCCTTTATCTTCAGCTACTTCTGGGGGCTATTTGTACTGGGCTTAAGAAGCCCATTTGATTGGATGACGGGCCTCGATAGAGCCATCAACAAAATACGTGTGGGCACAAGCCGTTTTTGGCAATGGAATGTTATGGGGCCAATTCGTAAAAGCCGCGAGAGCTCTAAAGCCAAAGAAGATGCTTTTGTAGATGCTACGTTAGAAAAAATCTCTAAAGAGGGCACTTCTAGTTTGAGCGCATGGTCGCGTTTACGCCTAAAATGGATTTCTCTGAAAAAACGCTTTGGAATTTAGTTGTTTCAAAAACGTGATGGTTGCTATCGTATTGGCATGACAAAACAAGAACTTACCTACGCACAAAAATTTGCAATCTTAGAGCCTTTTCATGAGGCCATTTTTACTAACGTAAAAAAAGATTTGCGTGATGAACACCTAAGAACAGATAGAGGTTTCTGTAAAAGGAACTTTGGCTCAAAAGAGCTCTCTAAGATTACTGTAGAAGATCTATTGCGCGTCTACCCTAAGCTTATCGCTGCAGGATATGAGCCAATATCTGAATTTATCTCAAATAGATGGCTGCTCAGACACCTAGATATTTACAACTACTTCGAAGATGCCCTCAAACAGCATACAGAAGACTTTGATAAAATCGAAGAGCTAGAAGCTGGGTTTGCGCGCACACTACTGGATGTTGCCGTTACAAAATTTGGCGCGGTTGACACCTACATCTTTTCTATCTTAAATAGTGTGGCTTTTTCGTCTGTTATGATGAACGAGCTTCGCGCTACGGCAATTCACTCTTATGCTCGACCTGTTTCTACCACCGCTTGATCAGATAACAACTGATGATGAGCGCTTTATGAGAGAAGCGCTTAAAGAGGCAATGAAGGCATATAAGGCAAAAGAAGTGCCTGTTGGCTGTGTTATCGTAAAAGATGGCCAAATTATTGCCCGAGGGCACAATCAGGTAGAGCTTTTACAAGATGCTACAGCACACGCCGAAATTTTAGCCATTACATCTGCTGAGAATGTTGTAAGTAACTGGCGCTTAAAGGGTTGCACTATGTATTGTACCTTAGAGCCATGTGTAATGTGTGCAGGAGCCATGATGCTCTCTCGGCTTGATGCTATAGTGTGGGGCGCGCCCGACATTAGGCTTGGCGCTAACGGAAGCTGGGTAGATCTTTTTAGCGTAAAGCATCCTCTACATACCCTCCAGATTCGATCTGGAGTACTGCGTGAGTGGTGCCAGGCGCCTCTAAAGCAGTTTTTTCAAGTGAGACGTAAAGAAAATGACCTTAAAAACAAGCCCAATAGTGTCGGAATTGGAGAAGATGGTGGTTTTTGAGCGAAAAAAGCTCTTAACGTACGCTCAAAGGCTTTTGCCCCATTTAACCCCTGATGACATCCTTCAGCCACAAGATTATCCCCAGCTTGAAGAAAATGCCGAATTTCGCTATCTAGAGGGTGTTTGCATAGGCTTAGAGACAGCACTATCTGCTGTTTATGCCATGCGAAATGAGTTTCTACGTTAATCCATGTTGATGAATATGGCCATTTAGTGGTACAATTGTTGTACGAATATATTTTTTTGCGAACATTTTTACGGGGGAGATACTGATGTCTCTGGACAAAGGAACGAAAGAAGAGATTACAAAGAAGTTTCAGCTTCATGAAAAAGATACTGGTTCTGCAGATGTGCAGATCGCTATTTTGACAGAGCGTATTGCTGAACTAACAGACCACCTCAAGCGAACACCTAAGGACCACAACTCTCGTTTGGCCCTTCTTAAGCTTGTTGGACAGCGTCGTAGACTTCTTGACTATCTTAATTCAACAGATACCAAGCGTTATCAAGCTTTAATTACAAAGCTGAATTTGCGTCGATAATTTTCTCTTTTGCCTGCAGGTTCACTGCAGGCTTTATCAAAAAAAGCCTTCCCTTTATTCTCAGAAGATGTCACAGTATCCCAGATTGATACAGGAGTTTATTTAATGAAAGAACACGAAATGCGCATCTCTGTTGGTGGGCAAGATATCATATTCAAAACAGGTAAGATCGCTCGTCAAGCAAATGGCTCAGTAGAAGTACGTTGCGGCGACACAATGGTATTGGCAACAGCTTGTATGACAGGCTCTCCCCTACCTAATATTGACTTTCTACCACTTCGCATAGACTACCAAGAGAAGTTTGCGGCTGTTGGTCGCACTGCTGCTGGTTATATTAAGCGTGAAGGTAAGCCTACAGAGCGTGAAACGCTTGTATGCCGCCTTATAGACCGCCCTCTTCGCCCTATGTTTGAAGATGGCTTCTACCATGATACACAAATTCTCTCGTATGTTTGGTCATACGACGGCGTAAATAGCCCAGATGTTTTAGCAATATGCGCAGCGTCTTGTGCGCTCGCTATTTCTGATATCCCATTAATCAAACCAATCGGCGCATGTCGCGTAGGTATGATTGAGGGCAAGTTTGTAGTAAATCCAACGGTAGAACAACAAAATGAATCTATCCTTGATCTTATGATTGCAGGTACTGAAGATGCAGTGCTTATGATTGAAGGTCACTGCAAATTCTTAACTGAAGAGCAAGTGATAGAAGCTATTGAAACTGGCCATGCAGCTATTAAAACTATCTGCAAAGCTATCCAGAACTGGGCAGGACTTTTAGGCAAGCCTAAGAAAAAGGATACACTCAAAGTATTAGACCCTGAAATTGTAAAAGCAGTTGATAGTCTAATTGGCAACGACCTTCGCCAAGTGCTCCGCACAAAAGAAAAGCAGCTAAGAGAAGATGGTAGCGGCAAGCTTATGGTGCAGGCGCTTTCTGAACTTGCAACGCCAACAACTAGCGAGCCTCAATACTCTGAAAGTGATGTGAAGGCTGCCTTTAAGAAGCTTTCTTCAAATATCATGCGTAAGATGATTATTGATGACAAAATCAGAAGCGACGGTCGCTCTACTACAGATATACGTCAAATTGATATTGAGCAAGGGTATTTACCTCGCGCACACGGCTCATCTCTCTTTACTAGAGGTGAAACCCAGACCATGGCAATTTGCGTCCTTGGCGGCGAAACTATGGCCCAACGCTACGAGAATCTAGAAGGTGAAGGCGCACAGCGTTTTTATATGCAGTACTTCTTCCCACCATTTTCTGTTGGCGAAGTTGGCCGCGTAGGTCCTCCGGGCCGTCGTGAAGTTGGCCACGGCAAACTTGCAGAAAGATCGCTCATGGCTATTTTACCAAGTAAAGAAGAATTCCCCTATACGATTCGTCTAGAGTCTAACATCACAGAATCTAACGGTTCATCGTCAATGGCGTCAGTCTGCGGCGGTTGCTTAGCTCTTATGGATGCAGGTGTGCCGGTAGCACGACCAATTTCTGGTATTGCTATGGGTCTTATTCTAGAAGAAAATCATGCGGTTATCTTGTCTGATATTCTTGGCCTAGAAGATGCCTTGGGTGATATGGACTTTAAAGTTGCCGGCGATGCTGATGGCATTACTTCATTCCAGATGGACATCAAGGTAGAAGGTATCACCATTGATATTATGAAGCGTGCGCTTGCTCAAGCAAAACAAGGACGTATCCACATCCTTGAGAAGATGCTTGCAGTCTGCCCAAAACCACGCGTTGAGATGTCTCAGTGGGCACCACGTATTATCACAATGCAGGTAAAGCCGAGCAAAATTGGTTCAGTTATTGGGCCAGGTGGCAAACAGATCCGTGCGATTATTGAGCAAACAGGCGTTGAGATTGACATCAACGATGAAGGCATCATCAGCATATCATCTGCTAACCTTAAAGGGATTGAAGAAGCACAGGCTATCATCTACGGCCTTACAGCTGAAGTAGAGATGGGTAGAACCTATGAAGGCAAGATTACTTCAGTAGTTGCCTTTGGTGTGTTTGTAGAGATCCTGCCAGGAAAAGAAGGCCTTTGCCATATTTCTGAGCTGGATAACGTACGCATCGAAAACATCTTTGACTACACAAAAGATAAGTGCAAAGTTGGCGATACAATAGCCGTACAGGTTCTTGATATCAACGACCGCGGTCAAATCAAACTTAGCCGCCGCGCGCTTTTACCTAAGAAGCCGCACGTATCGCAATCAGCTCCTGCTGCTTAACTCTAAAAAAAAGAAAGTCCGACGTTACTTGTAACGTCGGGCTTTTTTTTGTCTAGCCATTTCCCGCCAGCGGTTTTCACAGCCGTCACTCCCCTCGATTTTGGACATTTGCCGAAGGCTTTGGAGTGCGGTAATTTTTTACCGCTCTTAATTTTGCGACCACGCACTATATCTTCGATAGCCTCCAAAACATACAATAGCCCCAAAATATAACTCAAATGGGAAAGCCCAAGTATTGAACGTTCCTGCAAGTTGTGGAAGTTATTGTTAAATCGGTGTGTGGTCGAAAATTAAAAGCGGTAAAAAATTACCGCACTCCAGAAGCTTCGCTAGTAGTTATGGTATTGTAATTC
>JAJFUY010000314.1 GCA_021372185.1 Chlamydiales bacterium
GTAAATAAGTGTATGGCCATGCGGCTTACGCGAACATTCCAGAAAGCGGAAATGTCGGCAGGTAGAACAATCCAGCCATGGCCATATACATTATTGGATTTTTGTTTTAATTTTATTGAAATTTTTTTTTCGGAGTAAAATTTTTTCAAAATTATACTTCAATTTATTATTGCAAACATAAGCTTATTAATGTAAGTAACTTGGCAATAAATTGTCCATGAAAAACCGACTATTTATATTTAGTAATCAGTAAAAAAATCAAAAGCTCTTCAAAATCAAGTTAATTCAAAGGTTGCCTGGGTGGCGGAACTGGTAGACGCAAGGGACTTAAAATCCCTCGAAGTCTAACTTCGTGTCGGTTCGATTCCGACCCCAGGCACCAATAAAATCAAAAGGTTAAACAATTATTGTTTAACCTTTTTTATTGTCAAAATTGCTGACTCTGCCCGGAATTGTGCCCATTTGTGCCTGAAGGTAGTTTTTGCTGTTTTTGAGAGGCTAATTTGAGATCTGTATCATTAGTGTAATGTCTCAATAATATATTTACAATGATAGTTAAGTATGTTATATTAACAACATGTGGAAACAAGCTGATACTTTGATCATGACGGAATCGCAACGCAGTATATTGGAAGCATGGGTACGCGCCAGGACAACACCTCAAAGAGTTGTCCTTCGTTCCCGCATATGCTTGCTTGCGTCTGAGGGCATATCCCATAATGCCATTGCCAAACAATTGAACACTTCTCGCCCGACAGTTCTTTTGTGGACAAACCGCTTTCGCCGGCAAGGCGCCCCGGGTTTGTCCGAAGATGCCCCTCATGGCCCAAGCCCAAGGAGGATTAGCGCCGAGAAAGTTCGTGCAATCGTGGAAGCCACGTTGCATACAAAACCAAAAGATGCAACCCATTGGTCCACCCGAACAATGGCTAAAGCCCAAGGCGTAAGCCATGCCACTGTGCAGAGGGTCTGGGATGCTCACGGTTTGCAACCGCATCGTGTAGAAACCTTCAAGCTGTCGCGAGACAAGCGGTTTGTAGAGAAGCTGACTGATGTTGTAGGTGTCTATTTGAACCCTCCTGACAAAGCTGTAGTTTTGTGCGTTGATGAAAAATCTCAGGTTCAAGCATTGGATCGTACCCAACCGGGTCTGCCAATGAAAAAAGGGCGTTGCGGGACGATGACTCATGATTACAAACGTAATGGCACTACATGCCTTTTTGCAGCTCTCAATTTGCTGGAAGGGAAAGTAATCGGTTCCTGTTATCCACGACATCGGAATACCGAATTCCTGAAATTCTTGCGCAAGATCAATCGGGAGGTACCTAAGGGACTGAATGTTCACCTGATACTGG
Organism: Chlamydiales bacterium; assembly: GCA_021372185.1. Taxonomy (GTDB): domain Bacteria; phylum Chlamydiota; class Chlamydiia; order Chlamydiales; family FEN-1388; genus SZAS-7. Next base: position 1,356 of record JAJFUY010000314.1, read on the forward strand.
ATAATTATGGGACACACAGCCATCCAAATGTAAAGGCTTGGCTGGAAAAACATACTCATTTTATCCTGCACTTTACACCCACCAGTTCTTCATGGCTGAATTTGGTGGAACGCTGGTTTGGGGAGATCACGCGAAAAAGAATTCGTCGAGGTGTATTCCGTAGTGTGACCGAGTTGGTTGCCGCTATCGAAGAATACATCCGCTGTAATAATGAAAATCCTAAACCATTTATCTGGACCAAGTCTGCTGAAAATATCCTTGAAAAAGTTGCTTATTGTAAAGCCATTATTGAAACATTACACTAGATCAATACGAAAGAACAGGGAATGCGAAAGATGCTTTCAAAATAATTCGATCTATTGGAGATGCCTGTATTGAAAACATGGACATACACCCAGATCTTAAAAAGAAAATCCCGATAAGATATCAATACAATTTTAAAAGTGCCATTTTTGCTCTTAGTCGGCTTAGTACGCTTAGTGGTGTTATAGGTAATAATCAACCAGTAAAGAACAATTTATCAAACGTAAAGTCAACCATTCAAAGGGTAATTGATTCCTTAAAAGAAGAGAAGAAGGAGGAACGAACCTCTGTTTTTTATTCATGGCAATCAGATCTACCTTCTTCTCTAAATAGGAGTTTCATTGAACATGCACTAGAAAAAGCAGTTAAGAAAGTAAAGAAGGATTTCAGTAAACTTGAAGCTGTAATTGATCGGGATACAAAAGATGAAGCTGGTTCTCCTGATATTGTTCAAACCATCTTTGCAAAAATCGAAAAATCCGATATTTTCGTATGTGATGTGTCAATTATCAATAAGGCTGAAAATTATTGTCCAAGGCCAACTCCAAATCCAAATGTTCTTGTTGAATTAGGTTATGCACTTAAAACTTTAGGATCAAGCCACATAATAATGGTCATTAATGAAACTCATGGATGTACAGAAAATCTTCCATTTGATTTGGATCACCGCCGTGTTTTGAAATATAGCCTAAATGAAAATGAGAAAAATAATACTGAAAAATCACGTAAGTGTAAAGAGGAATTAGTACGAGATCTAACAAAAGCTGTTAATGTTATCGTTAGCCAATTCTTACCTCAATCTCTTTCAGAAGATCTACGGTCAGTTGATGATAAAGTAAGACACTCTAGATTAAGGTTT
>JAJFUY010000325.1 GCA_021372185.1 Chlamydiales bacterium
AGCTTTTTGCAAGTAGGGCGAAATTTCTTTTTTGTTTACTACATCTTTAAAGCTGCCTAGCTTACACGCTATATGAACGGCCCGCGCTAAAATAAACTGCCCATCTAATCCCAATTTTTCACTAAAATCAAGTGCTTCTAATTGGGTTTCATCTCCAAGTAAGTGCCAGCGCTCATCTTGAAACTGCATAATTTTTTTGCCTTTTTGAGACCACAGCAAATCTTGAGACAGTACAGTGTGCTCAAAATAGCCTCTTTCATTTTTTGCAAAAATATTATTAGACACCAAAAAGTTCATAACGCGCTCTAGTTGGTCTGCATATTTTAGACCTAGCTTTTTAGATAAATCACCAATTGATAATGTATTGCCCAACAACGCTTCTGCCACTTGCAGTTTTGTTACGGCATATATTGACCGAGAAAGCACAAAGCTCATGCATACGCTAAATGCTTTTTCAAAAAAAACTGTAGATTTGGTGTTTTCCATAACTGTCATAAAAATCTCCTTTGCTATACCTATTGTCAACTATTGGCCAATTATTGATAATAGAGCTAAAAGTAATTAATAATTAACCTAAGGTTATCAATGTACGATAAGCTGGCCACATTTGTCACAGTGATTGAAGAAGGAAGTTTTGCCAATGCGGCTCGAAAACTGCATATATCAGCCGCCGCCGTGAGTAAACAAATACGTCTATTAGAAGAGGAGTTAAAGATAGAGTTAATGGTCCGTTCAACCAGAAGTCTAAGCTTGACTGATGCCGGGCATCTCTACTTTGAGCAGGCAAAAAAGATTGTGCAAGAGATGCACCAACTTACAGCCCTCAACCAAGAACTGCAGCAAGAGCCCTCAGGCATCTTACACGTTTCAAGCGCGCGATACTTTGGTGAAACATACATAGTACCAAGACTACCAGAGTTTTTAGAAAAGTATCCAAAGCTGACTCTCTCATTAGAGCTTATGGAACGCCTTCCTGATATAGATAGAGAAGATATTGATATAGTAATTGGCATGAGCCGCCCACTCTCATTAGATAGCATTCAAAAAACCATAGGCCATACAAAGTATGTGTTTACAGCGTCACCCGCATATCTAAAAACATTTGGCACACCACATCACCCACACGATCTTAAAAATCATCGCTACATCAATCACTCATCTCGTGTCCCCACAAATATTACCTACTTTAAAGACAACCAAGAGGTATACCTCGAGCCTAGTTTATTGCTCAATGACACAAACGCCATGAAGCAATGCGCATTAAATGGCTTAGGAATAGTAAAGCTACATGAGTATGTAGTGGCAGACGCAATCAAAGAAGGTACACTCGTAGAAATTCTATCAGCATTTACAGACCCCAAAGAACCAATCTTTGCCGCCTACAAATCTCAAAAACATCTCCCAACCAAGATCCGCAAATTTTTAGATTTTTTCACCGCAAAGGGAACCGGCTAGCCAGATAAATTGGATAGCGCTGCAGAGTGCCATCGTTATTCACTGCGAGATTTTTTGCGCTAAAGATTACTCGAAAAGGTGGCTTGTAACGGTCCCCAAAGACCTTTAGGCTCTTGGATTTGGTTACCCAGCCGGATTTTACTTCTATAGGGATGCATGTTCCATCTACATCATACAAAAATTCTAACTCTGCACTTTTTTCATGCCAGCTGAAAAGATTATCCACTCCTGAATAGAGAAACTCTTGAGCTACAAAATTTTCAGCGAAGTAGCCTTTAAACGTGCCATAATCATATTCATAAATTGTTTTGGGCAGCATTTGGCTCATCTGGCCTAATAGGCCTACATCAAATACATAGAGCTTAAACTCATTCTCCTTGGTAAAGGCCATAAGAGGTGTTTGAGCTGTATGAGTGATTGCAACTTTGATAAGCAACCCGCACGCCTGTAGCCAATCAATGGGGCCTGCAAGGCGAGAATAGCGACTTACACCAGGAATCACATCTTTAAATGAATATTTTTTTGCTGAACCGTCCTGGGACTTAGCAAGCTGTGATGGAATAGATCTAAATACCCGCTCGATATGCATAGCATTTTCTTTTCCGGAATGCTTTGCAATATCGGCATAATACGCAAGAATGAGCGCTGACTGTTTTGCACGCACTTCCTGAAAAGCTGTAAGGAGATTGTCCTTAAAGCGGCAAAAGGTTGTAACAACTTCGGGAAGCCCACCAACGATAAAGTAGAGCTTAAGCTGGTTCCAGAGATGCTCATGGACAAGTTCCGGAATTCTGGATTGAAGTGATAATGGGTGTAAAAATTTTAGAGACCTATCACCTTCACAAGCAAATAAAAATTCTTCAAAAGACATCGGATAGAGAGTAAGAAAATCTACCTTGCCAACGGGAAATGACACGGGCCCTAAATGAATTCCTAATAAAGAGCCGGCACTTGCCAGTGCAAGCTGAGGCATTTCCTCTTGAAAGTATTTTAAACTGGTAAGCGCACGTGGACAGGCTTGAATTTCATCAAAGACAACAAGATCATTAATAATGTCAATCTTACGATTTTGATGAACCTCTAATTCTTCAATAATTCTGTTTGGGTCTAAGTTCAGAGCAAAAAGACGAGCAAGCTCTTCCTGTCTTTCAAAGTTAAAATAATGATAGTTTGGAAAATGGTCGCTGCCAAACTGCTGCAAAATAAAGGTTTTTCCAACCTGTCTTGCGCCTTTTACAATAAGAGGCTTTCGGTCGGGTCTTTTTTTCCAAGCAACAAGCTTTTCTATAAACGTGCGTCTCATCCCTTCATTTTAGCTTTATTGAGCAATTATTCCTAGAAAAAATTGCTCAATATATCATTTTTTCGTACGAAAAAGTGCTTTTTATATAAAAAACCCGCAAGAGTTTATTCTTGCGGGCTTTTGTTTTGATTACATTTTTACATATGCAGCCATACGTTTTAGACGCGACTTACGGGCTTTATCAGCTTTTGCCTTGAAGGCAGCTTTTGCTTTAGCCTTGGCTGCTGCTGCAACGGGTGGTGCTGTGCAGGTAGGGTTGTCCATAAAGACGTTATCTAGCACTTCAGCACCTGTTGGGAAGCCAGTTAGTAGTGATCCGCTTACTACTGGCACTGGGCCAAAGGCGTAGGTAACATCATACGGTGTTACAGCTCCAAACACTTTGTTATTTGAGAATAAGCTTGTGCTTGGATTTGCAGTGTCTACAAAGCCATTGACGGCGTTTGTGACGTAGTTATTGTTAACAGAATTGCATGAGCTGCCATCTAATAGCACGCCATACTCAACATTAGTGATCGTGTTGTTTTGGTAGATGCTGTTGTTGTCGCCACTTGAATAGATGCCATAGTTTTCTGATTCGATGGTGCAATTTTGAATTATAGCATTATGAAGTTCTGCGTCAAATACTTCAATCCAGATGCCTAGGTCAAATCCAGCACCTACATTCTCTTGAATTACACAATTGCTAATAACCACATTTGAGAAATTTGAAAGTAGATAAATACCTTCAATATCACCACCATTTGGAGCATCAACCCTATTACCAGCTATATGACAACCAGAAACAGAGGTGCTGTCAAGCGGGCCATTAAGTGAGGTGCTTCCAAAGAGAATCATTCCCGTTACTGACGCATACGTATTGGGGTCGGAAGTAATGGCTACGTTATTCACACTTGTACACTCTTCAACCGTTAGTCCGAGCATAAAATCAAATTCGTATCCAGTTGCGCCAACAAAGCCCAGTGATCCGCTCGCTCTATTGCAGTTTGCGCTACAACGACGCCAGATTAGTCCTTCACCTTGTGTCATTGTTTCAGGATCAAGGAGTGTATTTCTTCCGCTATGATGGAAACCTTCTGAGAAATATTCACTAAAGTTAGTATCTGCTTGGCAATCTTGGATAAGCATCCCCTTATTGCCCGCTGTAAGACAGCCATATGTTCCAAAGCCGTCGGAATTGGTAGCACCAGTTCCACTGTTTGAATTAAACGTACATTCGGATAATACTAACCCATTAATATTGTAGCCAGCATTAAACCCTATACCACTCGGTGTGTCACCGATAGCTGAATTTTCGTCAAAATGACAGTTCAGGAAAGTAAAGCTACTAGAAGCCTCGTCACCAAAATCAGCACTGCCTTGATACATAGCTCCTACTGCAATCGTAGAGTCTGTGCCCAAAATTGCTGTGCCAAGAGCGGGATTACCCCTCATTCTATTGTCAACATTACGACAAAAGTAACAACTCTGAGCTGTGATGTCTGATCCTATCCCGAAATAGATACCAACTGGACCATTTTCCTCCGCAAATACATTGGTTAGTACAGCGGTGTTGACCTGCCCTTGATAGGTATAATACCCTTGCGCTTCAAAAGCTCTACTTTGCCCTAACTGGATACCACCCTGTAAAATTGCCTCCTCATCAACATCATCAAAAAATGAAAAGCTTGAGCCATATCCACAGCCTGTAACTTTTAACACAGTATCATCATTGCCAAGGAAGATGTTGGATGTGTCGCCCTCTACAACAACGCCAAGCTGCGTAAAATCACGTACAGCGCCGTTTATAATTTTGACGGTATTGTGGCCTGTTGTTACGAGAATGCCAGAGCATCGGCCGTGGCTATTTACCTGTTTTAGCTCATGACCGCTCAAATCAAGCGTCACGTTACTTGCATCGATAATGATTGCCGTTTTATTTCGCTTTTTAGGGCTCCAGTGTATGGTGTCAGCAAGGCAGTAATTGCCGGGTTTAGAAATAACCACTGTTTTACTGGCTCTACCGTGATGGCAAAAGTCTTCTTTTGTGATCACGTGGGTCTTACTGCAGTCAGAGCATGATGAGTCATGATGCGATTTTTTATGAGAATTTTGGTTGGCAGCATACGCATGCTGTTTTGCCCCGTGGGCATGACCAGAAGCCGGTACAATGCAGGTTGCGGCAATTGCACACAGCAACACTAGATGTCTGTAAATTGAATTCATAACTACCTAAAGGTAAAAGTTTGTAATTGACAAACCAACCATGGCTGGTTGTGCATCTTTTTTGCAACAATAATTTTTATACCACTCAAGGACTCACTTGAAAAATTCCGAGAACGTGCTATAGTGTGAGCCCTAAATTATTTACAGGGTGTGTATTGATTATGACAAGCTGCCATGTTGAAGAGAAAATAAAGTCAAAAAATCTCAAGGTTCTAAGCCAGCTCCAAGGGCTTATCACTTATCTCAATCAGATGGTGATTGGACAAGAAGTGCTTGTAAATAGGCTGATTGTTGCGCTATTGGCAGATGGGCATCTGCTTGTTGAGGGCGCTCCGGGATTAGCCAAAACGCGTGCTATTAAAGTGCTATGTAATGGGCTTGAAAGTAGTTTTCACAGGGTTCAGTTTACTCCAGATCTCCTTCCAGCTGATTTAACGGGCACAGAAATTTATAGAATGGAAACTGGTGTTTTTGAATTTCAGAAGGGGCCACTGTTTCACAACCTCATCTTAGCAGATGAAATCAACCGCGCCCCTGCCAAAGTGCAGTCTGCTCTTTTAGAGGCCATGGCAGAAAGGCAAATTACTGTTGGCAAACACACCTATACACTTCCCAAGCTCTTTTTGGTGATGGCCACACAAAATCCGATAGAGCAAGAAGGCACCTATCCCCTCCCAGAAGCGCAGCTTGATCGCTTCCTTTTAAAAGTCAACGTAGGCTACCCAGATCCAGAAAAAGAAATTGAAATACTCAACCTTGTCCTAAATGAAGCGCGTGCCAAACAAGAAGATGTACCGCTTATGGGCCCTAAACTTACTCAAGATGACATTTTTGCCGCGAGAGAAGCGGTGCTCGATGTATTTCTTGGTATCAATATCCAAAAATACATTGTTGAGCTGATACTCGCCACCCGCAATCCGGGCAAATATGGAGCCGATATTGGCGACTGGATCCAGTATGGAGCAAGCCCACGAGCTGGCATAAGCCTTGCACGGGCAGCAAAAGCCCTTGCCTTTTTACAAGGATCTGATTTTGTTGGGCCAGAACATGTCCAAGCACTAGCTAAAGACGTTCTTTGCCATAGAATCATTCTCTCATATAAAGCAGAAGCTGAAGGTGTGACACCTGAAATTTGTATTGATGAACTGTTAGCAAGGGTTGCAGTGCCTTAAATGAGAACGGGCTCTAGTTGTGTTACGGTAACGCTTACCGAATTACTCCTTCTTTCAAAAAATGCTCGAGAGATCTCTCTTGGCAATTTTATCTCAAGTGGCCAAAAGTCTGGCCAGCAGCACTCGCGCCTTCTTGGACGCGGTATGGAGTTTGCAGAAAGTAGACGCTATGCAATAGGGGATGAGAGCCGTAATATCGACTGGAGAGTAACTGCTAGAACAGGTCATGCCCACACAAAGCTCTTTACAGCCGAAAAAGAGCGCCAAGTACATCTTTTTGTCGACATGCGCTCTAGTATGTTTTTTGCCACAAAAGGGGTCTTTAAAGCGGTTCAGGCAGCGTTGATGGGAGCCCACATTGCCTGGAATAGTGTTTTGACTGGCAATAAGCTGGGTGGCGTGATTTTTAATGATTCAGAGCACTTTGAATGTAGACCTTGTCTTGGAAAACGCGGCGTACTCCCCTTTCTTGAAAAGCTCTCTGAGATGTTTACAAAACCAATAAAGAGCCCTTCTCATTCTGCTATGGATGCCCCATTAGAGCATTTACAAAGAGTGGTTCCAAGTGGAAGCCTTGTATGTATCTTAAGTGATTTCCGCCATTTTACTGAGGCTCATAAACAGATTGTACTTGAGCTTGCCAAGCATTCTGAGATTCGCCTTTTATTTTTTTATGACCCGATTGAAGTAACACTTCCCAAAAATGGTCTGTACCCTATTTCTGAAGGTGAAACAAATATGCTCGTAAACACTTTTGATAAGCAAGCATGCGAACAGTATCGCCAGCAGTTTGTCACAAGAAAAAACCATGTTATCTCCATGAGTCACTATAGAAACGTGCGGTTTATGGAATGCAAAACTGAAGATGACTATTTACATTTGTTACGATCATGACACAAAAACTGCTACAAGAGCTACCACTACGAGACATTCATCTACCGCATCCCATCTCCTGGTGGCCTCTTGCATCAGAATGCTGGCTTTTAGTTGCCATAAGTGTACTTCTTATAA
>JAJFUY010000357.1 GCA_021372185.1 Chlamydiales bacterium
TGGCATCTTCAATACCATAGACAGCGTTTGCTGTAATCTCGTTATTCTCAAAAAGGTTTGAGACGGTGTTAGCACCTCGTACAAGAATTCCAACGCCGTTACCTTTGAGAATACAGTTTAGCACCGAAGATGATGTGGTACCATTTTCAAATGAAACCCCTGCACCAATACCAGGATTGGATGTGTTGACATTACCCTCAGCAATGCAGCCATCGATTATGATTTGATTTGGGTTAACGACAATAGTAGTAGGCGGATTTTCTCCTACAAGAAAGCCGGCTACTGTGGTCCCTTCAAAATCACAGGAATGATTGAGGCTGGTACAGTTTTTATAGACGATATTAGCAAAATAGCCACCTTCAGGGAATATGCTCGCATAAAAACCGCCAACCTTTGTAGGTGTTCCACCAGGTTGTGCATTATTGGCGATTGCTACGCAATCTTCAAAGAGCACGTTTGAGGCATTATCGCAGTCAAAACCAATTGAACCGCCGCCACCACCATTTTGATCGATGCTGTAGTTAGAGTTGCCTTCTGCTGAGCAATTTTTAAGGATGCATGAGCTCACGCTGTTAATGTCAAAGCCTACGCAAGCTCCACCTGAAAGCCCAGTATCACTTGTGGCAAGGTTAAAGTTTGCCGCACAATTATTTACCTCAATATTAGATTGAGCCACTTGAATGCCGGTACAGAATTTTCGCAAATCTAGGTTCTCTGATTGGGCTACATTAAAGTTCCCTTGAGAATTGGTTAAAACTCCACCATCAACAAAATAAATGGCTATTCCTACCGAAAATGACCGTTCTATAGTTGGGAAATTGGATACATTTTCATTTCCCTGGCAATCCTTCAGCACTAGGCTTGTACCGAATACAGGGATAATTCCAAGAGCTTGCGACCCTGTATTTTTAATACTCGCACATCCTTCGATGATGGCGTTATTAAAGAAGTTTACCTCAATACCCTCGGTAAATCCTGTATCAGGATCTGAGCTATTTGAATGAGATAAGCAGTTTTTGATAAGGAGATTGTCTGTAAAGAACGTAGAGATAGCCTCAGTGTCTAATAAAGAGGTAATTCCCGATGTTTCACAGTCCTGAATCACGCAGTCTGTTGTGCCATATACACCAATGCCAGAACGGGCATTAAAGGGCTGTAAGTCCGATGCTGTCGTGATTTTGCCGCAGTCATTTACGATGATGTGTTCGATGACAATGCCGTGGTGGTCATCTGGCGAAAGGTTGTCGCTTTTTACAATCACGCCGTTGTTAGAGAAGTTATGTATGCGTCCATTTTTTATGGTTACAAAGTTATAGCCTGACTCTACAACGATGGCAGTGGTGTTATCAAATGCATCAAAAGTCTTGGGGCATTGTGACAGTACGTGCGTGCTTAAATCTAGGATTACGTCATCAGATGCAATTGTAATAGCTGGCACATTGTCGTAGTGGGGTTTATAGGCTACATTTTCTGATAGGCAGTAGTAGCCAGGGCGTGTGATTACAACACCTTTTTTGCCAAAATGGCTGCAGTTTAGAACGTATTTTTTAAGGCAAACACCGTCGTGGTGATGTTTGTGAGACTTTTTTGATTCATGCTGTCTATGAAATGCCTGAGCATGTGGCGAATTTGTTTTTTTTGTAAGAGGCTTTCTTTTGGGAGCAATATGGTTTTTTACTTTGTCATATGCTTTAGAAACGCTTTCTGGAAGCTGTTTTCCAGCACTTGCTGAAGTTTCATACCAGGTAAGAAACTTCTCAAACTTTGCTGTAGGGATGTTTGAAATGCGTTCATTTTTATCATTTTGAACATCTTGCGGCTTGCCAGCAACTTTAGTTTGCAGTGGTTTTTTAACCGGCTTTACAGCTGCGGCTGTTGCTGTAAAATGCCCTCCCATTCCCATACAGAGTATCCCAATAAACAGATACTTATGCATAATTTTGTCTCCTTGACAAAGATTTTTCTTGTATATTGGAGACTCTACGTTATTCATTTTATTTTGCAAACTGAAAAATAAAAAATGAGTTCTGGCCACATTCGGCCTGTTTCTATTTTTGGTAGCGGGAGGTGTAGTATTGGATGAGCTCTTCAGTCAGCTCTTGGGCTTGGAGGGTGTGGAGGTCTTTTGAGGGCGTGCCTTTGTAGAGGGCTATTTCGTCTTTTAGGGTTTGTATCAGGTGGGATTCTAAGTCATCAAGTTGTACGTGTTCAAGTTCGTAGATGAAGATGAGCTGTTGTCTAAAGAGGGCGATGAGAAGTGTTTTTTCAAAGGCTGATAGGGCTCGCGGTTGAAAGCCGAGGTGTTCTGATAGCTGCATGAGGTGGATGGATACTGCGGCTTTACTAAAGGCAAATAATGCCTCATCCGTTTTGGTTATAAGCGAAAATCCAGTAGCATACGGGTTTTGCAAAAAGCTTTCGTTGTGTTTTACAAACCACTCCTCTTGAATGCCATTTATGGGTAGAGCAATGTGTTGTTCAACTAAAAGTGCTGACTCGGGCTTGAGGTTTTGAGTGGCAAGAAGTGTATGTAATAAAGACGTAATTTCAGGGTTTTGCGCAAAAAGAACTGATCTTTTTAGGTATAAATCTTTGGCTTTTTGAAAGTATTTTCCGTTAGGCAAAAGTTCTTTTGAAAGTGCGTTTTTTTGGAGTAAAAGTGCTGCTACTTCTGGGCACATTTCAGGGCGTAAAATACACTGCGGGAAAAGCTTTTCGTGCAGGCCCATTCCTACATACTGTAGGCTATGAGAAAAGCCTGTTTGTACAATGTGGCAGCGGCAACTAAAACTGCTTTTAACAGGGATTGCCAAGTCTGGGTGAAAGGGGTCTCTTTGAAAAGCGCCTGTTAGGGTAATTTCTACGCCAGGAAGAGGCTGTAGAATTTGATTAAGTTGTAAGATGTTATCTTGTAAAAGATAGGCGCCCTCATCAAGTCGGTAGCTAATGGGAGTTTTTTGTATGAGCCCAATAGCTTCTGGCATTGATAGTTCATAGACGTGTTGTTCTAAAAGTAAGGACAAGGCTTTGGTGCGGAAAAGATCAAGCTCAGTCTGTTTTGGCAAGCTATAATCAGCATCGCTATTTCTTTGTACAGACTGCAACACACTGCGGATTTTGTCGGGCGTTTGTTCTTTAACGGTGATCTGGTGTGGAATATGAATTTCGTGATGAACAAGCGTAGATTTTTTGCCAAGTTTTGCAAAAAAGTGTAGTAATATATCGCCCAGTGATTCTGGGGGTTTATTTGCAACTCTCACTACTTCATTATATTTTTTAGCCGTCTCTAAAACGCGTTTTGCCAAATGACGCTCTTTTTCAGAGCCTTTTTGTAAATAAGGAGCCGCGGATGTGTATATTTTAAGGAGATCTAAAGACTTTTGGAGCGAGTCATCGCTCTCTAAAGTTTTTGGTTTTTGTTCATTGAATAAGCGCACAGTTTCAATAGCGCGCTCAATTGCCTCTAGCTTCGCAACAGTTGGGTGTGAGCACATGCAGTTATATTTCCTAATATAGGTGACTTCAGTGCTTTTATTTCCTGCCTTCTTGGAAAAGAAAGCGCCTGAAGTTCTTTTAGAAATATTTCGATTCTTTTTTCAGCGCGTGTAGAAAGTGTTTCAAGTGGTGCGTTGTCCATGTTAGTCTTCACCTAAATCATCTTCTTGATCTTCAACAGACTCGACTTTTTGAGTAGCTGTTTTAGCTGTTTTTTGTGTCTGTAACAGAAGGTCTCGCTCGCGAACAGAAAGCTCTCTAAAGTGACCTACAGGTAATTGTCCCAATACAAGGCCGCCAATGCGAATACGAGTAAGTTCTACAGTTTCAAGACCTGCTTTTTCTACAAGGCGGCGAACTTCTCGTTTACGGCCGTCACAAATTACAACTTTAATTGTTCCTCGGCGAACTTTTACGACGCTTAACGGCTTTACAAAAGAGCCCTCTACCCACATACCATCACTCATAGCAACTAGGTGCTGGTGGAGTACTTCTTTGTCAACTTTTACAAGGTATTCTTTAGGGATTTTTTTGGATGGGTGCATGATGTTGTTGGCAAACTCACCATCGTTTGTCAGAATAATTAAGCCCGATGTGTCTCTATCAAGGCGGCCTACAGTGTAGAGGCGGTAGCTTGAGCCAATAAGATCAATCGCACGTTTTTTGCCAGGAGCGTTAGAACAGATATAGCCTACAGGCTTATGCAAAACAAAGTACACCTTTTGTTCAAGCCGGATGCGCTTACCTTCATAGATGACTGTGTCTTTTTCGATATCAACCATTGTCTGAGGTATTGTGACAGTTTGACCGTTTACAGTTACAAGGCCTTGGAAGATAAGTTCTTCAGCAGCTCGTCTTGAGGCAACGCCTGCATGCGCCATTACTTTACTTAATCTTTGGGTGCCTGTTTTTTTTACGGCACTTGATTTATCAGTAGGTGACTTGTTTACACGAGGCTTGAGGGCGCTAGTTCGTTGTGCGGTTGGTCTGTCGGTGTTTGTTCTATATGTAGTTGGTCTACTTGTAGCTGGCTTAACTGTACTTGATCTATTTGCGCCGGGCTTACTTGGACCAGATTTGTTTGCATAAGGCTTGCTTGCGTAGGGTCTGGATTCTTTAGCACCTGACACAGTTCTTTTTGGTCCGCTTCGTTTTATTGCACTTGTTTTAGAAGTGTACGGTTTTTTTTGATTTGATTTTGGAGTAGCCACTACATTCACCTTGTTTTGCAGTAAGTATATACTACTTTCACTCTGAATGCAAAATAAAGTAGACTGTGGTACGCTCAATATTTTCAAGCACCACTAAGGAGCATGCTATGAGTTATTTGATTTTACTGCGCCACGGCGAGTCCTTATGGAATAAAAAAAATCTCTTTACTGGATGGGTTGATGTGCCCCTCACTCAAAAAGGTGTTCAAGAAGCTCTTTATGCAGGAGAGATGCTCTCACATATCCCTATTGATGCTATTTACTGCTCCACATTGATCCGTAGTATTATGACGGCAATGCTGGCTATGTCTGTAAGAAAAGATAATAAAACTCCTGTTGTACAGCACTCAGAAGGTCATTTGCATTCTTGGTCAAAAATTTATTCTGAAGCCGCATTAGCCGATGTTATCCCGGTATATTGCGCTGATGAATTAAATGAACGCATGTATGGCGAGCTTCAAGGCCTTAATAAACAAGAAACTATAGATGCCTATGGAGAAGAACAGGTAAAATTATGGCGTAGAAGCTACGATATTAAGCCACCCAAAGGCGAAAGTTTAGAGCTCACCACCAAGCGTACAATACCTTATTTTGAAAAAACGATTCTGCCAGAGATTAAAAACGGTAAAAACGTGCTTATTTCCGCTCACGGAAACTCTTTAAGAGCATGCGTGAAGGACATTGAGGGCCTATCCAATGTTGATGTAGTTTCTCTTGAAATAGCCACAGGCGAGCCTATTATCTATGAATGGATAGATGACAATTTTGTACGTAAAGTTACGTATGAGTGAGAGAATCTATTTAGATCATGCAACGGCCTCACCGGCAGCTGCCAATGCGGTGGCAGCAAGCCTGCCCTATTTTGAAGAGGGTTTTGGGCTCTTAAGTGTGCCTTATGTGCCTGTACAAGAGGCTAAAAAGACTATTTGCGAGCTTTTTGGTGCCGGCTCTGATGATCAGTTTGTGTTTACCTCAAGTGGTGCTGAAGCCTGTAGTATTGCCATACATTCTGCCTATCAAAACCTGACAAAACTTGGAGGCAAAAACCACTTTGTGGCACGAGCCATCGATGAGGCGCCTACCGTATTATCAATTGCAAATCTAGAAGATGAAGGCTGCTATTTAAAGCTTGCACCAATCTCTAAACGTGGTTTTGTTACGCCCGATGGCCTAATAGACGCGCTATCTCCTCGCACAGCTGTGGTTTCGATGTCGTGGGCGTGCGGCCTAACGGGCGTTATACAGCCCCTAGAAGAAATAGCAGCCATTTGTAAAGAGCGTTCCATTTGGCTACATGTTGATGCTACCCACGTTGTAGGCAAGCTTAATATTGCCTTTAATGAGTTGCCAATAGATATCCTGACCTTTAGTGGGCATGGCCTCCATGCCCCTGTAGGCACAGGTGGGCTATTTGCTAAAAAGCATATTCCTTTACGTCTGAATGTATTTGCAAACCCTTTAAACATGCCTATGCTGGCTGCGCTGCAAGAAAGTTCTAGGCTTTCAATTGACACCCAAAGCCTTTATTGCACAGAAGTAGCACGACTACGCGATATGTTCGAAGAAACCATCTGCCAAATATATCCAGAAGCACAAGTGCTTTTTAAAGACGAGGAGCGCGTGCCTAATATAACTACTATAGCCTTTGGAGGTATCTCCAATGAGCTTTTGGCATTTATCTTACATAGAAAAGGTATCTTTGCCAATATGGGCGGGGGCGCTTTTCAGCCTATTCAAAAGGTTATTGAAGCAACAGGTGCAGATTCACAAATCGCCAATACAGCCCTTTCATTTAGCATCTGGCGCGATACTCAAGAGCACGAACTAGAGCGAGCAAGCCAATTAATTGGCGAAGCAGCAAAGCGCCTAAGGCGCCTTTCCAAGGCGGTAATTACATGACTATTCTTTCTCACATTACCCCATTTTATTGGACTCGCTACAGTAAAAAGCTAGCCTTACGTATTGAAAACCCCTATTGCATCGGCACCTTTACAGATACTGATGCCAAAGAGCGACAGGTACATGTAGCAAGAGGCTCTAAAGGCTCTCTCAAGGACGGTGCACTCGTAGAATTTTACTGGCTAGTGGATAAAGAAGATGGCGTCATTATCGACAGCCGCTTTCAGTCATTTGGCGCCTCAAGTCTAATTGGGGCAGCAGAAGTAGTTTGTGAGCTAGTTATAGGTAGAAACTACGACCAAGCCAAGCGCCTAACGGCCGAACTTATTGATCGACACGTGCGTGACAAGGGTGATATGGCCGCATTCCCAGAAGAGGCCTACAGTAACATCAACTTTGTCTTAGAAGCGTTAGATAAGACTTGTGAGGATTGCCAAGGCATCCCCCTTAGTCAAACTTATGTCGTCCCACCAATTACAAGTAGAGATATCGAAATTGTAGAAGGGGGCTATCCCGGCTGGCAGGAGCTTGGCCTAAAGCAAAAACTTGCCGTCATCGAAGAGGTAATAGCCAAAGAAATACGACCCTACATAGAACTTGACGCCGGCGGCGTAGAAGTAATAAACCTCCTCAATGACAAAGAAGTAATCATCGCTTACCAAGGAAGCTGCACCTCCTGCTTTTCTGCCACGGGCGCAACCTTATCCTTCATCCAACAAGTACTCAGAGCAAAAATCCACCCCGACCTCGACGTAACTCCCAATCTATAATGTAAGTTATCGAAAGCGAGGAAAGAGAGAAATCGCATATAACGGATAGTTTATAATGTTGCCATCGTGAGCAAAATTGCGTAATGAAGCGCGTGAAAGCACTGTGGGGGCATTATCTTCTTTCGAAAATTTTTCGCCATATACGAGAAGACTCTTTTTTTTCTTAGAAAAGCCAGCCTTTACTTCTAGTGGGAAGATCTGTTGTTCTGTTGATACAACGAAATCTACTTCAGCAATACCTTCGCTTGTCCAGTAATAGAGCTCATCAAAATGTTTGTCGTGCAGCTCGCTTGCGACAAAGTTTTCGGTGAGAGAGCCTTTAAATTCTTCAAAGAGTTGATCCCCTTCCAGTACGATTCTGGGATCTAATTTACTCATTGTCCCAAGTAATCCCACATCAAGCAAAAAGATCTTAAAAGCCTGTTTATCCGAGTAGGAATTTAACGGGAGTTTTGGTGTAGAAATATAGTTGGATTTAAGGATTAACCCTGCATTTTTTAACCAATGTATGGAAGTTTCATATTCTCGTGCTCTCGCACTTTGTCGGATGGCAGAAAAAATGAATTTTTTATTTTCCTTTGCTAACTGATTTGGAATAGATTCCCACACAGCCATAATCTTGATAACATCTTCTTTAGGAGCATGTTTTGCAAAATCCAGGGTGTAGGCATCTAGAATTTCTTTTTGTATGGTTCTTACCTGAAATATGTCCTCAGTTTTGATGTAGGTATCTACCGCTTCTGGCATGCCACCTACAACAAAATAGTATTTTAAAAGAGAGAGGAGTTTTGTATGAAAGATCTCAGAGATTGCTTGTGGATTTTTTTGCTCATGAAGCATCTCGGCTAAGCTGCTTTCGTTAAGTGCGTGTAAAAATTCGAAAAAATTTAAAGGAGCAAGATCAAGAAAATTGACTTTTCCGACAGGAAATCCCTTAGTGAGTTTTACCCCCAAGAGTGATCCTGCTGTTGCTACGTGATACTGATTGTTCTTCTCACAAAAGTATTTAAGTGACCCTAAGGCTTTGGCACACTCTTGGATTTCATCGAATATAAGTAGTGTGGAACCTGGTCGAATTGGTTTTTTAAAATAGATGCCTAATTCTTTGATGATTCGATCTGTGTCGAGATTTTGCTCAAAAAGGCTGCCAAAATGGGGTTCCTCATCGAAGTTAATATAGATGTAATCATCATATTCAGCTTTTGCGAAACTCTTCAATAGATAGGTTTTGCCTACTTGACGAGCGCCCCTTAATACCAGGGGTTTACGCATGGGCGATTTTTTCCAGTGCAGAAGCTTGTTGTAAAATTCTCTTTCCATTCCTTTATTTTAGCCCATGATAATCCTTTAAATCAATGATATGTTAGGAAAACGTGATAATATCACAAAAATACGTTAGTTTTTTGTGATTTATGACAAAAAAGTCGACGTTACATCTTTGGGGATGGCAGAGAGGGGTAGAAAGGCTTTTTGCCTCACGCTATCTTCGACATTTGACTCAAAATGAGGCAAATGAGGCGAATGAGGCAAGATTTAGCCTAAAATACGATTTCATACATGATGTTATGAATAAATTTGCTATATCCCGCGCCACTGTCCAATGGTGTCAACTTAAGAATTGAGTCTTAAGTTGACACCATGCATGAGACCCCATGCACTTTTCATCCCATGTCTGACCCCAAGTTTTTTTGTTTTATTAAAATTAATTATTGTATATAATTTGGCGATACATATTTTAATAGGAGCATATATGAACGCAAGTTCTGGCGTGGCAAAACGTACAAATTCTGTCGAAGTTGAATCACCACAACCTTTAAAACGCACCAAACAGGATGGTAGACTACAAGCCATCATGGCCGCAAATGCTTCTCTCTTCCAAAAATTTGATCTTCCAACGAGTGCAAGCCAGCTAGGTAGTGCTCTACAAGTAAAGGGCGAAAAAATCCTAAATACTCTTGAAGCCATTGAAGATATAGAACCACTTAGTCTGTCGATGCTTGTTTGGGAGCCGGGCCAAGTGTTAAAAAGTTTTAAAACAAATAATATTGCATTTCGTGCACTTGGAATACTGAAATTTGGCCAGCAAGACCCCGACTGGTTTGACCGCATGAGTGTATTAGCAGAAGAAGTGGGCAAGCTTAGTGAATATTGCGAAGCTAATAGAGGTTCGCTTGCACGTGGAAGCTATGTGAGGGTCTATAATGCCTTAGATAAACTTATCTCATCCTTTACAGAACATAAAATTGAGAACTTAAGGCGGCTACTTTTTTATGCAGATGCCCTCATAACAACAAAATCAAGTACCCCCTCCTACCAATCGACTGCGGCAGTGGTTTTGTTTGAACTGCATGACTTTGTACGAAAGCTTGATGATTTTGCGCGCGGCACAGATTTTGACAATCGAGATGTTATCAAAAGTTTGTATATGAGCATCGGTATAACAAGCAAAAATCCAAGAGATTACCTATTTTCAGAGGAAGATTGCGATATCACAAAATGGACAGAAAATCATTTCTTCGGTGTATTAGATACACTTTGCAGTGCCGTTGCAGAAGAGGGATGGGACACTCTGTCTCAATATGAAGCCATGAAAAATGAGCTCCAAGCGCGTATTGCTTCATTAAGTGTTTTTAAATAAACACTATATGTCATGACCTTCCCATCTTAGTATTGACACAAGCGCTGCTTTACCAGTACTATCTTCTATAGTATTCCGAGGTACATATGAATTATGACTTATATGCCGCGGCGCTTACGCCCTTAAAGCAAGACCTCAGCTGTGATGATGTGAGGCTCGCTGAGCACTGCAAAGCGCTTATTGCACGAGGCTGTAAAGGTGTTGTGCTCTTTGGTACTACAGGCGAGGGGCCTTCCTTTTCTGTTTCAGAAAAAATGAAGAGCGTCCAAGAAGTTGTCCGATATGGAGTTAATCCCAGCTCAATCATTCTTGCCAGCGGTTCAAGCTGTCTTACAGATACTGTAGAGCTTGTTCAGTTTGCTCATAAGCTTGGATTCAGTGCAACGCTTGTTGCCCCACCATCTTTTTACAAAAATGTATCCAAAGAAGGGATTATTGCCTTTTACCGAGAAGTGCTGGAGCGAACTGAGGGTAAAATTATTCTTTATCACATTCCGCAGTATACGGGCGTCCCATTAACGCTTGAAGTTGTTCGCACCCTTTATGAGCAGTTTCCTGACAGGATTGCGGGGCTTAAAGAGAGCGAAGGAAATTTTGAATTTATTAAAAGCGTGCTGCAGCTGCTACCATCACTCAAATTCTATGTAGGTAAAGAAAAGCAAATTCCTCAGGCAATGAAGTTTGGAAAAGTGGGGTCAATTTCAGGCTGCGCCAATATTTTCCCTGAGAAAATATTGAAACTTTTTGAAGGAGAGGGGCTTGAAGATTTTGAACAAGCAACCTCTATCTTGGCAAACAAACCTTTTGTGGCTACTTGTAAAGCCTACCTTAAGGATTTTCCCAAATTTGTACGACCGCCGCTTATTTGTGAATAGCCGCAGCTTTTTACCACACAAAATACAAAACGCTAAAGTTTTTAAGTTTTGAACCTCTTGCAAAACTCGGGGCGCTTTAGCAAAAACGCCCTTTTAAGCCATTTTGCCCCCAGACCCCTCGCCCCATTCGACTAGAGTATGGTGCTCGGGGGCTGGCTACGGTCGCTAAAGCGACGGGCAAACTGGCTTAAAATCATCGTTTTTTCTGAGGGCCCGAGTTTTGCAAAAGGTTCTTCTCTTTAAATAAATGATTGTATATATGGAAGGGATACCCAAATTGAGTAAAGGAATCCTCTCATGTACGGCGCATCAAATAGCCTGACGGATAACACGTCAAAACCTGAAATTCAGACAAGATCTCAAAAATACCGTGCATTTTTGGCGCTGCTTGAACGGGCAAAACACTACTCTAAGCAATTGACTAGTATAGAGATGCATAATTTAGCCTCCCTTATTCCTGACTGGATGCATCACCTGTCCTACCAGCAAATAGAGCTTACTTTAGAGCATTTTACCCATGGCTCTTTTATTCCTTTTTTACAAAAGGGCTATAAAGAGGCATTTGGTGAGCTTTGCCGCCAGGCCTATCTTCATGGCAAGCTCTATCATGTCCTACAAGATGTGACTATAGATGACAAAACTGCGCAGGTTATTAAAGCGGAAGTAAAAGCCGAAGTGCTAGAGAGCAATAGACCCTGCTTTTTTTCACGTATTTTTGGTGTGCGCTCTATTATGGCAGTGCAGCTCGATCGTGAGCCTGCGTGCAAAAATACAAGCGTGGTAGATGCCATTGTTGCCGAAGCTGTAGTAGAGGCAGCGTGCAATAAGATGTCGCATCCAGAAGCTGATCTTAATGCCTGTCATGAGATTCATGATCTTGCCACAAATGCCATTAAGCATCAGATAGAACAGGCATCAAATGCTGAGCGCATCACGTTTTCTATCCCGCAGCCAAAGCCTTGCACGAAGGGGAATGATAGAAAGCTCCATTTTGTCTACGACATGGCCGCCTTCATCGTCTCCAACGAAAAGTAAATAGAAAAATTAAAACAAATAAATAACAGGATCTAGCAGGATCTGGCAGGATAATACAAAACGCTAAATTGTTTTTTGTATTTATCCTGCCAGATCCTGCTAGATCCTGTTATATTTTGGTATTTATTGTGTTAATTTTGGAATGATCCAGCCGCGGATGAGCCATTTTTGTACCCAGAAGGCCGCTTCGTCGCCTACTTCTACACTATCTAGTGCCTGATCTATAGTGAATCCTTTTTCAATAAGCCTCAACAGCTCGTATTCTACGGGTTCTAGCTCGTC
Organism: Chlamydiales bacterium; assembly: GCA_021372185.1. Taxonomy (GTDB): domain Bacteria; phylum Chlamydiota; class Chlamydiia; order Chlamydiales; family FEN-1388; genus SZAS-7. The sequence goes on from JAJFUY010000357.1 coordinate 12,206, forward strand.
CCATGCTGCTTGAAGGTGGATGTTTCTAAAGATGATAAAATGATAGGGCCTATCTTTTGCTAAAATTGGGAAGTCATTTTCTAGCCAGTATTCGTGCGGCTCTTTTAGGAAGGCTTCACGGTAGTTCATGATGTGGCCAGGGCTTGTAATCAAATGCACATCCGTTTGGAGCTCTATGGGGCTATCAAGTAGCTTTTCGGCCGCTTCCTCATTGTAGGTGCTGAGGTCTATTGTTGGTTTTGTTACGGCAAAGAAACTTTGATTATGGGCTTTATCAATAACGGCGGCTTGTAAGATGAGCCAGCGATCAGGTTCATGATAGGTGTTGTCTAAAAAGGTGACTAAGTCACGGCCTAAGAGATTTAAGCTCCAGTGAGAGGGCGGAAAGGCTTTTAAGAACGGTTCGGCAATGGTATCTCTAAAAGCCTGTTCTCCAAAGAGGCGCGATAAAAAGGGGTATTCTTCTTCCAGAATATCAAAGAGCCTTAGCCAGTAGCTATAATTATAGAGCCGCATACGCTCATCTGCTGTTAAGGTGGCACTTGGGGTAATGTATTCTTTGGCATCTGGGAGTTCATCATAGAGGCTGTGTGTGATTGAGTTGCCAAA
>JAJFUY010000015.1 GCA_021372185.1 Chlamydiales bacterium
TCAAAAGATGCCATCACGCGCTTTAGATCGATCAATATTGGCTTTATCTTTCAGCTCTTTCATCTTATTCCTACCCTTACCACTGTAGAAAACGCCTGCATACCTCTCATTATCCAGGGTAAAGCACGAAGTGAGGCAAGCGATGTAGCCAAAGACATTTTAGAAAAGGTGGGCCTTGGCGATAAGTATGATAAACTGCCCCGACAGCTCTCTGGTGGTCAGCAGCAGCGCGTAGCCATGGCAAGAGCGCTTGTGCATAATCCCCCACTTGTCATATGTGATGAGCCTACAAGTGCGCTAGATTTTGAAACGGGCATCAAAGTGATGGAAATTTTAAAACATATAGCGCAAACACATAACCGCACAGTCATTGTAGTGACGCACGACCACCGCATCTTCCACTACGCAGACCGCGTTGTAGAGATGGATGACGGCACTGTGCAAGGTGTAAAACATAATCACGAAATTACGAAGGGACACTAGCGATGTTTTGGCAAATACTTACCTTTATCATAGCGGGAATTGGCATCATAGCCGCTATTTCTATCACAAACTACCCGCCACCGGCGCCTGATGTTACTGTGATGTACTCCCCGCCGGCTTCTAACCCCTACAAACAGGCTGTTGCTGCCTCTGGCCTTGTAGAAGCGTATGACGACAATATTTTTATTGGCGTTCAGGTAGAAGGTATCATCCAAGATGTGCTCTGCAAGGTAGGCGACAAAGTACAAAAGGGCCAGTTACTCTTTGCTGTTGATGATAGCGTGCAAAAAACTGCCGTCTCGCAAGCAAAAGCTAGTATTACAGTAGCCCAAGCACAGCTAGAAAAAAATAAATCACAGCTATCACGCCTTACAGCTATAAAAGATATACGTGCCATAAGCCAAGAAGATTTACGCAACAAAGAGCACGATGTAACAATAGCTCAGGCAAATCTAAAAGCCGCTCAGGCCGAGCTAGAAAAGGCACAAAGCCTTTTAAACCAGACAAAAACCTATGCCCCAAAAGATGGCTTTATCCTTAAAATGGATTTACGAGATGGTGAGTTTGCAAGCTTTTATCCCACCACTGTATCAAGCTCAAATGACGCGCCTGTTATTATAGGGCAGTTAAATAAACTTCAAGTAAGAGCTGATATTGACGAATATAATGCCTTTAGAATAAGAGCAAATCAAGAAGCTGTTGCCTATACAAAAGGCGTAGCTCAAGTTCCGCTCAAGCTTACTTTTGTACGCGTTGAGCCCTACTGCGTGCCAAAAAAATCACTTACAGCAGCTGCTGATGAACGCGTTGACACACGTGTGTTGCAGGTTATTTATTCTTTTGACCGAGTAGAAAACTTTCCCATTTATGTAGGACAGCAAGTAGATATTTTCATTAATGCACCAATCGTGCTACATAACACAGAAACGCACGAAAAAGCTCTTGAATATGGGATAGACCTAAGGCAATAATGAAAAAACTTAAACCAATCTTTTTGAGCACTTCAATACTTGTAGGCCTTGGCTCTTGCGTGCAGCGCTACGACGCGCCTCCACTACCTACTCCAACTGTATCTACATGGAAGTCACAACAAAAAAATGATGATGAAAAACCCCATGCCGTATGCCCAGACCCAGAACAGGTACTAGTAGAGGCCTCTTTTAGACCATGGTGGAAGGTATTTAATGACCCCATATTAAACGACCTAGAATACCACGCCATAAAAGACAGCCCCAAAGTACAAGGCGCGGTTGGCCGTTTAGAACAGGCTATGGCTCGATATGGCATCACGCGAGCAAGCCTTTATCCAGAAATTGATTTAGCAATATCTGCAACACGACAGCGCATTTCTGGTAACGGTGCCGGAGGCGCGAACGTTAACTCTGCTATTGGGGCAGGTCCGGCTGGCGCTAATTTAGTAAGTAAAAGCCCTGACTCTATCTTTGGACCGGGTGCTGCTCCCCCACAAGTATGCGCGCCTGTACCTCCTCCAATGTGCGCTTGTCCACCTCCAAAAACGCCAAAGCCAATTACGCATATAACGTCACTCAGCGTGCTTCCTATACTTACCTATGACCTAGATTTCTGGGGCAAAAACTGGCAGGCAACAGAATCGGCCATGGCTCAGGTGCGGGCAGAACAAGAAGATCTGCAAAACACCCTATTACAGCTTACAACTTCTGTTGCTGATAGCTACCTCCAAACCCGTACCTACGACTCAGAACTAGAAATTTTAAACCGCACTCTAGGCACACGTCA
>JAJFUY010000059.1 GCA_021372185.1 Chlamydiales bacterium
GGGAAAACCAAGCACAAATTAGCGAGAAAATTTCGCCAAGAATTATTTAGAAAATAGCCCATTCTTTTCACCCCAAATCTAACCCCAATGCTCTTTATACTTGTGAAAAACGAATAAACAATCGGTAGTCATCCTCGCTAAGAGGTTTAGTTATATCGCTGAGTTGAGAGCGCTTGACTAGTTCTTCCCATTCTTCAGGCAGTAGATCCTTAGGCATCACGCAGCCGCCCCCAATATTGATTAATTTTGATTTTGATTCACTTGATGGATCGCATAGTCTCGACTTGTAAGTATTCGGCCTTTGATACCCAACTCTATTTCAGCAGCTTTGAGCGCCCTTTGTTCGCGCTCGGCTGTTTTTGGGTCGTTCATATCCCAAGTCACCTGAATGAGTTCACGATTACCACTCTTATCCACAGTTACAAAATCTACTTCATAACCCTCTTTAGTGTGATAATAGTAAATATCTTTACCTTGCCTGCGCAAATCAAGATACACCTGGTTTTCTAGAAACTTATGGTTGATATCTTTTATTTTCAGAGAGTATGCATTGATCAATCCATTATCTATCGCGTAGATTTTGTTTGGAACAGTCTGCTGTCCTCTCGCCGACTCTGAATAAACAGGGACGCTGAAAATCAAAAATGCATCTTCAATATAACCCAAATAGTTATAAATTGTTTCCCTGCTTACATGATACCCCTGACTTTTTATGTCGTTATAAAATTTGTTGACCGAAAATAAAGTCGCCGCATTGATAAGTAGCGCTTTTGCCAAATAAGTAAGCAGCGTGATATTTGAGATCTTATAGCGCTCTATAATATCTTTAAGAATGACGCTATCTACATAGCCCTGCAATGTTTCACGCCATTCATGAAGGTGCATCTTCTGGACGGCTGGAAATCCACCTATGGTAAAAAAATCTAGTAGTTGTTTGCTCGAGACATCATAGGCCTGTCTGCCAAAGGGCGGTTTAGGAACGGGTAAATTCTGTGCGATTCGAAATTCATCGAAACTATAAGGCATGACTTCCACTGATAATGACCTTCCCCGAAGCGAAGTGTTGATTTCTTTACTCAATAATTTGGCAGAGGATCCCGTAATTGTGAGTTCGACATTTTTGCTTTTATGATAGCGACGAATCACCTGATGCCAATTTTCGATATTTTGAACTTCATCGAGAAACATATAACATTTTCTTTGGTGATTAATCGGATAGACAGAATAAAACTCATCTAGAAGCTGACCCATTTCCTTCGCCGTCATTGGCAATAACCGGTCATCTTCGAAATCGATAAAAAGTATCTGTTCTTTGCTTATACCTTGATTTAGCAGCTCGTTGATCCTCTGATATAGGGTGTAGGTTTTACCCGCTCGTCGCATTCCTACGGCAACTCTAATCATCAGATCTGATTGGGGAAACCTAATGGACCGTGGCACACCAGCACGTGCCTCTGCAATTGCATCAAATGATTCATCAAGTAAAGTTATCAGCGTTTCTCTCATATACCACTCCGAAGTCTATCTCTAGATATAGCAGATTCTTGTCTTTCCTACAAGACAAATATTAGCCAATAGTTGTCCTTCTTATAAGACAAGAATTCCCCTATAGTTGTCTTATGTCGAAGACAAAACTTATGAATCGCACATCGCAGGGGCCGACCCTTTTCACTAAATGTAAATTATTTGTCTAAAACCAGGGTTTATGCTATAATTTCGATTTTAATTTAAGGATGGTATTATGATTGCCTTTTCAGCGGTTAATACAAACATCAATTATTGCGGAGCATGTGAAAAAGCAAACGCTAGCAAATTATGCGGAAAATGTAAGAAAGTCAATTATTGTAATAGAGAATGCCAGGTAGCGCATTGGGCTGCTCATAAGGTTTTTTGCTATGCATGGTATGAAAACAATAACCTCTGGGGAAAAAAGTTAGAAGATCTCCGAATTGGTTGCGTACCTCGAGCCAAGAACTTTGTCGAAAATGTTCTTAAGCATATTCCAAACCCACCAACACTCAAGTATTTTATTATTGCTAGAAAGCCAAACGAAAATTTTCCTTCATTGAGTTATGAAGATTCTAGGAATATTCCATGGATATATCATGTTGTCCTTGAATATTCAGATGGGAACAATCGTTACATTATTGATCCATTAAAACATAAAAAGCTATTTGAATATGCAGCTTGGATATCTGAAATCACACAAGGATATTTAGATAAATTCAAATACGTAACAGTTGATCAGTTCGAAGGGGTCGCTGTTGACCAACTTCGTAAACCCATTGGGGTTGCCGTAAATGGAAAAATTCTCGAGATAGATCAGGATTGTGAATATACTAAATAAAAAGTGAAAAGGGCCGGGCCTGCATTAGGCATTATGAACGAAAAGGGCCGGGCCTGCATTAGGCATTATGAATCAGTGTATTAAATGAAAATACGTCATCAGTTACCCCGTTCTCTGATAAGTCTTCTGGGGAAATTAGGCCAGTCAACATACTTCCTTACAATGCCTAATGCAGGCCCGGCCCTTTTCAATGCCTAATGCAGGCCCGGCCCTTTTCACTAAAAACTTTTGATGAAAAATTTATCTGGTGATTGGGCAGTCTTCTTTTGACTGGGTTGTTAGGACTATAGGGATGAGGAGGCAGAGGACTAGGGCCACTACGAGCATGGTGCTTATTGTTGGGATGCTTGAGTTGTGGGGAAGGAAGCTTGCTGCGAGGGCTACTATGACTATGGCGAGGTTGCGCATGAGGCTTAGGAAGCTTGTGTCTAAGCCCTTGGCTTCTTTGTATTCGTCTAATAAGAGGGTTGCGGCTGTTGTTATGAGGAAGCTTGCGCCTAGGGTGAAGGAACTTACTGTGAGTACTGTGACTATGGGGCCTTCTATGTACTGGAGGATGGACATTAGGCAGAGTGTTATAAAGAATAGGGTGAGGTAGAGGCCAATTTGTAACACGGCTTTTAGGCCTATAGAGCGTACTATGGGGCGATAGGCAAGGGCGCCTAAGGATTGGCAGGCTACGGGGGTTGCTTGAATGTAGGCAAAAGCTAGTGCGTCATATTCGTAGACTGTTTGGTATAAAAAGGCGCCGTTGATTGTAAAGAGAAGACCTATTGTAATGGGTAGACCGTGTAGCATGGCCAAAGCTATATGGCGCTTTGATTTAGCGATTAGTTTCAGTTCTTGAAAAATCTTTTCTTTTTTTTGCCCTTTACATGTTTCTGGAAGCTGCCACAATAGCATAAGTGCAATGGGTAGTACGCCTATAAATAAGGCTCCAAACACCCACTGCCAACCAAATAGCGTGTACATTTGGGCGCCAATAATGGGGCTTACAGCAAACGCAAAAGGAAATATGAGCGCAAAGAGACTGAGCGTTCTTGCAAGGTTTGGGCCGCTATACCTATCTGCAAGAATGGCTGTAATAAGTACTAACAAGCTACCTACGCGTGCATCTTCTAGAAGGTGGCAAAGACAGCTAGAAATCTGTTTAGATATTGCCGCCTGGCTTGGAGCTGTATAATCAATCGGTTCCATCCCTTCAATAATCTCGTGCCAGTCAATGCTAAAAGGCGCAAGGTTCGCTTTACGAAGGTGATTCAACTGCTGGCCCTGGCTATCGTTTGTTGGAGGTAAAAAGCAGACCACATTGCCAAGAATGCTCGCATCATAAATATTGCCAAGCCCTGGCGTCATAAAGGCTATAGTGCTACTTGCCAGTTTTTTTCGGAGCTCTTCTGGTGTTCCTGTATAAACAGGATGGCCTTTTATCCCTTCTACCACTGCGCGGCTACTATAACCAACATACGATGAGTCAGTTGACGGAGCAACCGTATCAAGTATGAGAGAAGCGTACTTTCGGCACTCTTCTACATCCATAAACGGGTTTTGCAGCCCGCCAAGATTTACCAAAACACCCTCTCGCGCTCCAATTTCATTACAGCATTTAAGAGAAATTGGCTCTTTAGGAAACAGTGGCGGAACAAGATAGGCATTTTTAATCTGCTCTTTTTCTAAACGTTCTTTGACCCCAAAAAAGTCCTGACAGATGTAGGCATCCACCTGATGGCATATATCTGGTAATTTCCCGCGCCAAAACCAGCAAATTGGGTCATACAGTATTGTCTTGCAACCTGCGGCAACAGAAATTTCTGCGGCCTTAAAATCGCATGAAATAAAGGTCATTGGATAACGAGAGCAAAGCTCACGAAATTGCGCCGCACCCTCATCAGAAAGCACAGAATCACAGTGCAGGATGCGCCTAAAAGTATTGGTATTTTGAAGATCAGAAGTAAACGAAGTTCCCGCAAAATCTCGGGGACCTGGTAGATAGGGTGCAAAATAGCTAAGCGCGGCCGTCGGCCCAAAGCCAAATGGTTCTGCCCAGCAAAGTATTTTTGCCATGTAAACCCCATTTTAAAAAACAATTATATATCACATCAGCTCATTTACTTCTAAAGTTTTCGATGTAAATACAAAAACCAGAATACATTTTTCACCACAGAGAAAATACAGAGAGCGCAGAGGAAAAACCAATTCCCGATTGAAGAGAGCTCGGCCTGAAATGGGCATTATATATGGCGAAGCGTCTGCCGCATTCAGCGGCAAGTGCCCCTTTGGGCAGTTCACTCTCGTGAAATGACCATTTCTGACCACACACTGCTCATTTGCGAAGCGGTTTTCCTCTGCGCTCTCTGTATTTTCTCTGCGGTAAAAAATGTATTTTGTATTTTTAAATTTCCGTTACAGCAAAAACTTATACAAAGTTAATGCAGTTTTATCTAAAATAATTTCATGAATGTTTTTAAAACTTTTCTTTTTTTGTTGGCGGTTGCCAACACCCTTGTGGCTCAAGAGCCTGCTAGTTGGTTTGTTACAAAAGACCATAAACCCACGCGAGAACTTCAGGCACTGCTCGAACTTGATGGACTTTATGACCCGAATGACTCGCTAGAACAGATTATTCAGAAGACTCAAAAAAACTGGCTTCAGGTAAATCAAGGTCCAAAAGAGCGCACTGATTTACTTGATTCTGATGCGCAAAAAAAAATGCGCCAAAAGGTTGAAAATATTCTAGAAAAAATGGGGTATTTTAACGCTAAAAACCCTGCACAAAAGCACTATACATATGCGGCAGTTTATGGAGCATTTATAGATGCTACGCGCGCAAGCTTTGCCTACATTTTAGACTGTTGGGATAAAGGTATTCGCTTTGATAGTATTGTTGTGTTTACTGGCAATCGCGCGCTTCGTAAAGCACCTGGACAAGAAGATGATCCAGCTAAACTAAAGATGCCATTAGGCAACGCTCCATATGAGACAGAATATGATATGTGCAAACGAATTTGGGAAGAGCTAAAACGACCTGAAATTCCTATTTATTTTGTGAATGCTAAAGGCGCGAATGACGCATTGCGGCCATCGCGTAAAGATTGCTATCTAGAATGGCTAAAAACAAACCCAAAACCGGGGTCAATTTTAGCCTCGAGCCATCCACTTTATTGGCACTTTCAACAATTGAGCGTTGAAAATGTATTACCCACTGGTTTTACAGTAGACACCTGTTGTAATGAAGCGTCAGTTCAAATGCGCCAGCAATACAACAATCGACTTGTGTCTGTGATTCATGACAACATAGCCAAGTGCCTTTTTGAAATTGGCAAGAAATAGCTTGTAAACATATACGGTTTCGTGTAAACTAGATGAAACAAATTTACCAGAAGTATTGCCACAGATGAATTTAGATATTCAACATCTGCCGGTTCCCCTCTCTGATAAGCGCCAAGCGCTTAACAGTTCTTTTTGTTTTAAAATGAACACACACACCCAAGGGAAGAAAGAGTATGAGCTTCAAATCTCGTAATATTTCTTGCACCCCTTGTATTAATACGTATTTTTTCGCACTTTATTTTGTAAAACCAAGGGTCCTATATGACAGAAAGTTCTACACAGTTTAGTAAACTGCGGGCCTTTTTTTGGCCGGTGCATAGATTTGAGCTTAAAAAGCTTGTTCCGATGCTCCTTATTTTCTTCTTGCTTTCTTTCGATTACAACATCCTTCGTTGCCTAAAAGACACTATTGTCATCACCGCCGAAAAATCAGGCGCTGAGGTAATCCCATTCATTAAAGTATGGGTGATGTTCCCCCTTTCTGTAACGCTGGCCTACCTTTACGTGCGACTATCAAACCGATTTTCACGCGAAAATGTGTTTTACATCATCCTTACACTTTTTTTAAGCTATTTTGCTCTCTTTGCTTTTGTTATCTACCCAAACCGTGAAGCATTACACTGCAACGAAATGGCCGACAAGCTGCAAAGCATCCTCCCAGTAGGTGCCAAAGGCTTTATTGCGATGCTCCGCTACTGGAGCTTTACACTGTTTTATGCTCTTGCTGACCTTTGGTCTAACATTATTTTAGCCCTTCTTTTCTGGGGCTTTGCAAACCAGGTAACAAAACTTAACGAAGCCAAGCGCTTTTATGGCCTCTTTGGCTTAGGCACAAACTTTTCTGGCGTGGCTGCAGGGTTAATTTCGGGCTACATTACACTACTGCCTTTTAATGCAAACTTATGTATTGGAGATGATGCCTGGAGCCAGTCTATGACAATACTTATCTGCCTTATCATCGTAGCCGGCGTCACTACCATGTTTACCTTCCGCTGGCTGCATAAGTCAGTTCTTAATCAAGAAATGGCAGAAGAAATTGCCCAAGAAAAAGCTGCTGCTATCGCTAATAACACAACGGTTCCAGAAAAGAAAAAGCTCTCTATGCGTGAAAACATACGCTATGTTCTAGGATCAAGCTATGTTCTTTCAATAGCCTTTATCATCATTGCCTACAACGTGGTTATTAACCTTGTAGAAGTACTGTGGAAACATGAGGTGCGTGAATTATACCCGGCGCCTCAAGACTACTACCTCTTTATGACTGAAGTTACTACCATTATTGGCGTTATGGCTACTCTCATGGCCCTTTTTGTATCAGGTAACTTAATACGCAAATTTGGCTGGACCTTTACAGCACTTGTAACGCCCGTTATTTTACTTGTTACAAGCATTGGGTTCTTTGGCTTCTTTTACTTCAAAGACCACCCACAGCTAATTATAGGCCTTATTGGCATGTCGCCACTATCACTTGTTGTACTGTTTGGTACCTTACAAAACTGCTGCAGTCGAGCCGCAAAATATACAGTATTTGACGCTACTAAAGAAATGGCCTTTATTCCTCTTTCTATAGAAGAGAAAATCAAAGGAAAAGCCGCTGTAGACGGCATCTGCAATAGGCTTGGAAAATCTGGCGGCGCCATCATTTATCACGTGCTACTACTTGCCTTTAAGACTATTCCTGAAAGCGCTCCTTGGGTTGGGGTGTTTTTGATGATTACTATTGGCATATGGATAGTCTGTGTAAAAACCTTAGGTAAGAAATTTAATGACCTTGCCCAAGTAAAACAGCGTCCTAGCTACTCAAATCCACAACAAACAAGCCCAATACCAGCGGGTGCTTAAATCCTTAAAAGTGTCCGATTATTTATCGGACACTTATTTTTTAAAGAATTTATTTATTGTTTTAAATGCCAGTATCGTGTATCATTAGTGTCTAATTAGGGGAGTTTCAATGCAAAAAGCAGCTCAAGCAAACAATCCTCCGGCGTTTGGAAAGATCAGATCTTTTGTCTGGCCTATTCACACCTACGAGCTAAAAAAGCTCATGCCCATGTTTCTCATGCTCTTCTTTGTCTGCTTTAACTACACAGTACTCAGAAACTTAAAAGACACCATCATCATCACAGCCAAAGATTCTGGTGCTGAAGTGATTCCTTTTATCAAAGTGTGGGTAATGCTACCAGCGGCCGTCATTGCAACAATGCTTTTTACCTATCTGACAAACCACTTTAAGCGTTCAACTGTTTTTTATATTGTTATTAGCTCCTTCATCTCTTTTTACTGTCTCTTTGCCTTTGTGATCTACCCAATGCATGAACAGCTATCGGCCGACAGACTTGCAGACTTTTTACAAACACTACTCCCAGCTGGCTGTAAAGGCTTTATCACCATGACTCGTAACTGGTCATTTACGCTCTTTTATGTAGCAAGTGAGCTATGGAGCACCATGGTTCTTTCTGTACTTTTCTGGGGCTTTGCAAATGAAATTACGCGCATGTCAGAAGCTACTCGTTTTTATAGCGCCCTCAACATAAGCTCAAACTCTGCCTCTATTGTTGCGGGCCAAGTAGCTGTTGCCCTCACAACTAACGTATTTAACCCTAACTTATTCTTTGGACACGATGCCTGGTCTCAAACAGTTGATAAACTTACGCTACTTCTTTTATTCTGCGGCATTGGCATCATACTCACCTTCCGCTGGATGAAAAAGAATGTCTTAAATGACCCTGCATTTATGCCAGAAGAGCCTAAAGTGACAAAAGAAGAACCTAAGCGCAAAAAACTGAGCTTTAGAGAAAGCATTGCCTACATCACAAACTCTAAGTACTTTCTCTGCATTGCAGCTATGGTAGTATCATATAACCTTGTTATCCACATGGTAGAAATTATCTGGAAAGATAGACTAAGAGAGCTCTATCCAAACCCGGCTGACTACAACGTGTTTACCAACAACCTCACATCTGCCATGGGCATTATTTCTACCACAGCAGCACTTGTAATGGTTGGTATTATCCGTAAGTTTGGCTGGACTAAAACAGCACTTATCACACCAATTGTACTCCTTGTTACAACTATTGCCTTCTTTGGCTGCTTATTGGCAGACAACACACTATCTCCATTTGTGGTACTACTTGGTACAACGCCGCTTGCGCTTGCTGTACTCGTGGGTTCAATACAAAACTGCTTTACAAAAGCTGCCAAGTATTCACTTTTTGACACCACAAAAGAGATGGCCTTTATACCAATTGCCCCAGAATTAAAGCTGAAAGGTAAAGCCGCCATTGATGGTATTGGCTCTCGCCTTGGCAAATCTGGTGGCTCACTCATTCATCAAGGGCTACTCATCACATGCCTAACGCTTTCAAACAGCACGCCATACGTTGCAGCAATCCTCTTGGCCGTTATCGCCGTATGGATTTTAGCTGTACGCACCCTCGGTAAGCAGTTTGACGAAAAAACAAAGGGCATCAACCTCACAGGAGAAGTGCGTCAAAGCGCTCCTACGCCAAGTCCAGCCCCAAGCGCCGAACCAATCCCCGTAACGGCATAGATCTTATTCTCAATCTTGATCTTGGTCTTATTCTGTCTTTTTTCATGCGGTTTAAAAAAAGAATAAGAATAAGATCAAGATTGAGAATAAGAAGGGAATTGAGTTTTTCTTCATAATATACTGTCATTGTTGTACTCTTGCGGGCAAAAAAACTGTGTTGGGTATGCTTCATTATCTTTGTCTTTTTGTCTTGTTTTCGAGTTCACTTTGCGCGTTGAATGTGCAGGTGTCTGCGCCATCTGCTCTGTTGATTAATGCCAAAACTTCTAAGGTGCTGTACGCCAAAGATTCAGCTAAGGTTTTGTATCCTGCTAGCATTACTAAAGTGGCTTTTGCACTGTATGCTATAAAACATCACACAAAACTTTTTGATACCGTTCTTACCGTTTCTAACAATGCTGTAAAAAGCATGACAGAGGCTCAAAAAAGCAAAAATAACTTCTCTGTATTTTCATCGTATATTCTAGAAAATGATGCCTCTCACATGGGACTAAAAGTGGGAGAACAGATGCGATTTTATGACCTGCTTGTAGCCTCAATGGTGGTGTCAGCAGATGATGCATCTAACGTTATAGCCGAAGCCATGGGTAATGGCTCAATTGAGCGCTGTGTGCTTGAAGTAAATCGATATATCACATCTCTTGGCTGCAAAAATACACACTTTATGAACCCGCATGGCCTGCATCATCCTGACCATGTTACAACAGCTGATGACTTAGCCATTATCTGCCAAGCGGCTATGCAAGAACCTCTATTTTGCAACATTGCCAAAATGACACGTTTTGAGCGCCCTAAGACAAATAAACAGCCAGCTACGTGGTTACGGTCTACCAACCGCCTGATCTTGCCACAGACGCCATTTTACTATGCTCCGGCAGTAGGTATCAAAACAGGCTACCACAGAAGAGCTGGCTACTGCCTTACAGCACAGGCCGAAAAAAATGGGCGGGCACTGCTATCTGTAGTGTTACAGGCCAAAACAAATGATGAGCGTTTTGTGGATTCTAAAAAACTTTTTGAAAAAGCATTTGATGAAAAGCTCATTCAGAAACATATTGTACAAGCCGGTCCTCAAACATTTTCCTGTTCTGTACTGGGTGGCTCATCACCGCTTACTACTTATACGCAGAAACCCGCTATTGTGAGCTATTACCCATCAGAAGAGCCCCAAATCCGTTGCCAACTTGCGTGGCAACAAATACCTCTGCCTATTGCAAAAGATCAACCGGTAGGAGAGCTTTTACTGCTTGCCGACGATAAAGTGATACAAAAACATACACTCTATGCAGCAGCCCCGGTAAGCATGACTTGGGTGTATTCACTCACCCATACGTTTAGCTTCACAACCATTATTATTATCGCCGCTTTTGTACTTCTTGTAACTTTCGTATTTTTTGGCATGCGTTCAAGGCGTTAGGACTTGTGTAAATTATAGTTTTAATTTATATGTTGAAAAAATACATATATTGAGGACATTTACATGAGTCGCTATCTTTTTATTTTCAGTCTATTCATTTACTTAAGCCCCCTTGCGGCATATAGCTCAAGCTCTTCTTCATCCTCATCATCCAGTGATTCAGTTACTTATAAAACTGTAATTATTGCCGATCCAACATTCTTCACACGAGTAACTGACATCAATGATAAGGGGGTCATCATAGGCTATTTTGATACAGGACCAGAATTTCAAGGCTTCATACGCCCTCCAACAGGCGAAGTACTTCCGTTTATCGTACCAGATTATAGTACGGTACCTCTCAGCATCAACAAAAGTAGTATGATCACAGGCGTTGTAACTGACATAAATTATGTATACCATGGGTTTTTACGTAGCAGTGATGGCTATATCACCATTTTTGATGCACCCGGCGCCGGCACCAGTGCAAGCCAAGGAACCTATGCCTATAGTATTAATCAAACAGGTGTAATAACTGGCTATGTTACAGATTCAAGCGATGTTAGCTCTGGTTTTATAAGAAACCGCAGCCAAACAATTACCTTTAGTGCTGATAACGCGGGGACAAACCCAGGATTGGGCACATTTGCCCTAGATATTAATGCTAGCGGAACAACAGTTGGTTATGTGAAAGATAATGCGGGCCACACAGTTGGTTTTATGCGAAATCCTAATGCTCAAATCACAGAATTTTGGGTTAAAGGCCCAGCAAGCATGCAGTTTATTACAGTAGCATCGGCTATCAACGATCAAGGCATAATTGTAGGATACTATCTAGACGAAAATAACTATTCACAGGGATATATCCGAGAAAAAAACGGTAAAATTGTAAAATTCAGCGTACCTGGCGCCCAATCTACAGGACCTGCCGCTATCAATAACAGTGGCACAATTACAGGCTACTATTCTGATGGAATGAACATATACGGGTTTTTACGCTTTTCAGACGGCACCTATAAAACATTTATCCCACCAGAAGCAAGCACGGGTGCCTACCCAACAAACATAAATTCATCCAACGCTATAGTTGGATCCTACGTCATTACAGATGCCCCCTACAGCCGAGGTTTCCTTTATGAACCTGTGCACGGGGATTCAAATTAACCACTGAGACCACTGAGCTCACTGAGAAAAAAAGAGAACACAAGAGAGAGAAATACATTCCTTTTACATCAAAAAACGTCTCAGTGCTCTCTTCAATCTCAGTGAGCTCAGTGGTGAATTAATGATTTATTTTTTATAGCTTGATAACCATACAAGCTCTATCAATGATGCTATACCGCAGCATGCTAGCACTACCCATATTGCCATAGGAATATTCGAGCCTAATGCTAAGATCAGCAGAGCTAAAAATTGGAACGTGGTCATGATTTTGCCTGACCAAAATGACCGGATTTTCCAGGTGCGATGTTTGTTAGTTATCCATAGGTAGACACTGAATAGCATCAGGCTTATATCGCGGGATAAGAACACCACAATTTGCCAAATTTCTAGCCTGTTTTCGTGCCAAAAAACTGCCAGTACTGATGCCACAAATAGCTTATCCATGAGTGGATCAATCAATGTGCCAAGAGGAGTAATTTGATTGAATTTTCTAGCTAAATACCCATCTAAAAAATCGGTGAGGGCAGCAAAAAAGATCGCAAATGTTCGCCAAAATACTGAATCGCTGATGAAAAAGATAACAGCAAATCCTCTCAGCAAAGAAAGAAAAATTGGCACATTTATCATACGGAAATTTCTTGTACTTTTGTACGTTTGGTGAGGTAATAAAAGGCGACGGATAAGGCTACACAGACTAACGTAATGATGCCAACAATGACACTTGTTTGGTGGACAGAAGCTGCTAAGGCATCATAATTTTTGCCGCAGGTAAAGCCCAGATAAAAGAGTAAAAGTGAGAAGAGAAAGCAGGCAATGCCATCAGTTAACAAAAACTTATAAAACTTCATTTTGCCGGCGCCGGCTGTCATAAAAATGCCATTGCGAATTCCAAACGGAATACAGCGACCAACAAACAACGTGAGTATGCCAAATTTTTTGTAAAAGGCGGCCAATCGCACCATTTTCTTGGATTTCATCTTGATGCCCACGACTCTCCCTAAACCATAGGCTACGCAATCAGATATAAAGCTACCAAAAAAAGCAGCACAAAAAAGAGCGATTGTATATTCAGGTAGTACCGTACTTGCAAGTGCGCCACTAGCAAGGAGTATGAGATCTTCACTTACTGGTATGCTAAAACCTGTTATCACCAAAAGTCCAAAAATGACTAGCGGTGCATAGGGGCCATGTTCACAAAACCAAGTTACTAATGATTCCATAAAACCTTTTTATTTCCCGTCCAATGAAATGATGCCCTCAAGAGGTATAGCAATTTCTGCACCATTTGCTTTGATAATTGAAGCGGTTTGCAAAAGAAAGTCGTCGCGAAATTCTAAAAATTCTGCCTCGTCAACAAAGTTGCTTAGGCAATTGACGGTTATATCAATTGAATAGGGTGCAACTTGCCCAATGTACACAAGTGTTTTTTGCGATGTATCGATAGAGGAATTGTTATTAAGGTAGTTTTTTAAAGATTCTATGATTGCGCGACTAGCAGCTAAATCTTGGTGTCGAATAGAAATTTTTTCAATGATTTGTCGATGAGTGCGCCTCGTGCTATTAATCACATAGGCTTTTGCAAAAAGAGCGTTAGGAATATAAACAGGCTGCTTATCGCGGCTTCTAAGGCATGTTTCATACCAGCCAATATCTTCTACAGTACCCTCTATTCCAGCATTTGGAAGGTGAATAAGGTCACCCAAAGCAAATGGCTGATTTACATGAATCATGATACCGCTAAAAAAGTTTGCGATTATTTCTTGTGAAGCAAAGGCAACAGCAAGACCGCCAATACCTCCTAATGCAAGAAGCGAATTTACGCTCATGCCCGTCACTTCCATAAGTATAAACGCACTTAAAAGAAGTATGGCAACTGACGCTAGTTTTGTGATGCCAGAAACTTTACCGGGATCTAATGCAATCTCGCGCTTTTTACTTTTTTCAAGTAGTACTTTGCGGATATTGCTGTTTACTCTTAGTAAAAACCACGCCATCGTAAGAACAGCACTCACCCCAAAAATAAATTTTAGGCCATGACTTAAACTTTCTGATAAAAAGCGATCTGAAATAAGATCTAAACACTCAATTGCTGTGATAAACCAGATGTAGCATGATACCGGCAGAACGCTTGCTTGGATGGTCGCATTTTTAAGCGGTTCATTGCGAGCGATGAACTTCTTTTGTAGGTGAGCCGAGAGCCAGCGCCAGCCGTGAGTGGCTACGCTTGCTAGAGTAAGTATAAATAAAAATGTTAAAAACCACGACGCCTCACCGTCGATCAGATTAATCACATTCCACAAAAGCATATTTAACATCGTATCCCTGGGTAAAAAGATAGAGGGCTCTATATAATAAATGATGCGAGATATTTAGTCACTGTCATATAGTGTAGTTTTTTGGAGGATTCCTGACATGCAGAATAATTCTGTTACACGTAATGCTATAAACGCTTTTTGTAAATCTCTTTTTGGCATTGTGGGCTTTGCTCTTGGCCTGATTATTGTCTGTGTAGGGTTTTCTGCACTGTTTTCTAATTCTACAGAGACACCCCATTCAACCTCACTTAAAGTACTCCCTAACGACAAGTGGAAAATAGAAAATTTTAGCGCAACAGCTCCGACAATATTAAAATTGAATATTAATGGAGTTATTGGCCTTGACCACCTACGTAAAGAAGAAGTCTTTCAACAACTTATCGAATCTCAAGATGGAGAACTTAAACCCGGTCAGGTAAAAGGCATCCTTATTTGCATCAATACCCCAGGTGGAACAGCAGATGACTCTGATGCCATCTACCGCTTGCTGACAGAGTATAAAAAACGCTATAAAATACCGGTTATTGCCTATATCGAAGGGCTTTGCGCCTCAGGTGGAACCTATATTGCATGCGCCGCTGATAAAATTTATGCATCAGAAGACAGCCTTGTAGGTCACGTTGGCGTGCTTTTATCACCTCCATTTTTTAACTTTTCTAAATTAATGGACAAGCTTGGGATAGAGTCAAAAACTTTTTACGCTGGTAAAGACAAAGACGACATGAATCCATTTAGACCATGGAGACCAGAAGAAGGCCAAAACTTTACTCGCCTTGTAGACTTTATGTACGAGCGTTTTAGAACAGTAGTATCACAAAACCGCCCAAAGCTTACTCTAGAAGTACTTACTGAAGAAGGTGCGCAGATTTATCCTGCGCCTCAAGCTCAAACTTTAGGCTACATTGACGAACAAATACCATCACTTGATGATGTGCTAAAGTTATTTGCAACAGAGCTTGGCATCTATGATGATTACCAGTTTGTCGTGCTAGAAAAGCACGATTTCTTTGAAGACCTCTTTGGCGCTCGCGCTCAAGCGCTCTTTGGCAATGGCCAAAAAGAACTTCGTATACGCCTACCGAATGACATCCACCCGGATCTTTATGGTAAACCATTATATTTATATCACCCACAAGACTAGATTAAGACATGCATGATTCAATCTACTTGATTGATGTGTCCGGTTTCATTTACCGGGCATTTTTTGCCATACAGGGCCTCTCAAACCGGCAAGGAGAGTCCACCGGTGCCCTGTATGGGTATATTCGATCTCACCTTAAGCTAATAGAGCAGTATAAGCCCAAATATATCGCGGCAATCTTTGATGCCCCGGGCAATAAAGACTCTCGCGTTGCCATCTATAGCGAATATAAAGCACACAGAAAACCCACCCCACCTGAGCTTATAGACCAGATTGGGTATGCTCGTGAGTTTTGTAAACTAGCGGGAGTTCCCATGCTAGCCACTCCCGGTGTTGAAGCTGACGACACAATAGGCGCTGTAGCCGTATGGGCAAAAGAACAGGGCCTTGACGTATTTATTTGCACGGCCGATAAAGATATGGCTCAACTTGTTGATGAGAAAATCAAAATCATCAACATGCATAAAGACAACTTACTGATTGATATAGATAAAGCAAAAGAGCTCTACGGCATACCTCCAAGCCAGATGCGTGATTATTTAGCGATAGTTGGTGATGCCTCAGATAATGTGCCAGGCCTGTCAGGATTTGGCCCAAAATCTACCATCCAGCTTTTAGAAAAGTATGGAACACTTGAAAATATACTGGAACATGCTGATGAGATTGGCGGCAAGAAAGCAGAAACGCTAAAGCAAGAAAGAGAAATAGCGCTCATCAGCCAAAAGCTTGTCACCATTGACACTGCGGTTGAATTTGAAAAAAATCTAGAGTATTTCCTCCCTAAAGAGGCCGATAAGCCCAATTTGTGGCAGTTTTTACAGAGCAAAAACTTTTCATCACTACTTGAAATGGCTGAATGTGGGCAGCAGCAAGACACCAAAACCACAAATACTCATACAATAACTACACTTGAAGATCTTGATGCGTTAGTGCAAAAGCTTTTGATGCATAAAGAGCTCTGCATTGACACAGAAACCACAAGCACAAACCCCTTCATGGCAAGCCTTGTGGGCATTGGGCTGGCAATAGATGCTGATGACGCCTACTACATCCCTTTAAACGGCAGTATGTCACGACGTGAGGTAAAGGCCAAGCTTTTGCCATTACTTACTAACTCCAAGATTCAATTTTACGGCCATAATGTAAAATATGACTTACATGTTCTTCATAGAGCTGGCCTTGAAATAGCCACTATTTCAAATGACACCATCATTGCATCCTATCTTCTGAATGCTCACCAAAGAAGGCACAATCTAGATGAACTTTCTATGGCCTATTTTGGTAAGAAAAAAATTGACATAGAAGAACTCCTTGGTAAGGGCAAAAACCAGATTACCATGGACCAAGTTCCACTAGAAAAGATAGCAGAATACTGCTGTGAAGATGTGGCCTACACGGTAAAACTGAAAGAAGTACTAGAAAAAGAAATTGTTGAGCGCAAGTTAAGCCCGCTGCTTCATGATATAGAAATTCCTTTGATACGCGTATTAGAGCGCATGGAATCTACTGGTATTTACATAGACACTTCTGTGTTAAAAAAGTTATCGCTTGAAGTGGGCAAGCAAATCCAGCTGCTGCAAGAAGAAATCTATATAATGGCAGGGCAGACGTTTAACCTCAACTCACCCAAACAGCTATCAGAAATACTTTTTGAAAAATTGGCAATTCGTGCCCCCAAAAAAGGCAAAACTCAGCCTTCTACAAGCGCAGAAGTGTTAGAACTCTTAAGTCTTGAATACCCAATAGCTAAGAAAATTCTTGAATATAGATCTTTAGAAAAACTTAGATCTACCTATCTTGATACACTGCCAGAAGAGGTACACCCAGAAACTGGCCGCATTCACTGCACCTTTAACCAGTCTGTAGCGGCAACTGGACGGCTTTCTAGCCAAGATCCTAACTTACAAAACATTCCTGTTCGATCTGAGCTTGGTGCCAAAATCCGATCAAGCTTTAGGCCTCAGGACCCATCCTGGAGCTTTTTATCGGCCGACTACTCACAAATTGAATTGCGCATACTAGCACATGTTTGTGAAGATGAAGGGCTCTTAGAGGCTTTTAGAAACGACTTAGACGTTCATACCTACACAGCATCTGAGATATTTCATGTGCCCCTAGCTGATGTTACAAGCGATATGCGACACCAGGCAAAGGCTGTAAACTTTGGCATCATCTATGGCCAGCAGGCATTTGGCCTGGCGCAAAATTTAGGCATTCCAATGTCTACAGCACAGACCTTCATAGATGCCTACTTTCGCCGTTACAAGGGCATCAAGGACTATATAGAGACCGCAAAAGAGACCGCTAGAAAGGTAGGTTATGCTGAAAGCCTCACAGGACGTCAAAGACTGTTACCAGATATCAACAGCTCTAACGGCATGCTAAAGGCAGCAGCAGAGCGCCTTGCCGTAAATACCCCATTCCAGGCTACCGCTGCCGACATCATCAAAATGGCTATGATAACGCTTGACAACTGGCTAATAGAGCATAAATCCCCCGCTCGCATGCTTTTGCAGATACACGATGAACTGGTATTTGAAATGCCAGATAGCGAGATACCAACAATGCAAGAACTAGTAAAAAAGCATATGGAAGGCGTTTTTGCACTTAAAGTGCCATTAATCGTAAAAATCAATGTTGGAAAAAATTGGATGGAATGCTAAAATTAACACGAGTTGCAGTAACAGGCGGCATTGCCAGTGGGAAGACCTCTGTTACTAGTTTTTTTCAAAAGTTTGGCGCATACGTTGTCAGCGCAGATCAAATCGTCCATCAGCTTTTATCATCAAATACATCACTCGTAAGTCAGGTTATTTCTCTTTTGGGAGAACAGATTCTTCGAGATGGTAGTATCGATAGAAAAAAGATGGCAGATATAGTCTTTGAAAATCCAAACCTTTTGCAAAAGCTAGAACACCTTCTTCACCCACTAGTGGCACAAGAGATTGAAGCTTCTTGGAAGCATGCCTTAAGCCTAAATTCGTACAAACTGTTTGTGGCAGAAGTGCCCCTACTTTTTGAAGCGAATCTTGAAGGCCTTTTTGATGCCTCAATTGCTGTAGTGAGTCCTGAAGATGATTGCCAAAAGAGATACCGAGGCGGCATTGATGACTATAAGCGGCGTGCAAACTCACAATTTACTCAAAAGCAAAAAGCTATGAGAGCTACATTTATCATTGAAAACACGGGTAGTTTAGACGAGCTAGAAGCTAAAGTTGCTTCACTTTATACACTACTCTCAAACGGAGAAACTCTTGACATATGACTCAAGAACATGAACCAAATCTAACAGACTCAGTCGTAGACGAAACCTCGATTGACGAAGGCGCACAAAACCCTGGCCAAAAGCAACAGCAAGAACAAAACCCGCCACAAGGCACCCCCCAGACACTCATAAAAATTGCCGATCTTCAGAGAATGAGCATCGACGAATTAAACCACTACGCGAAAAAAGTGGGTCTTCGTCACCTTGGTTCTATGACCAAATCTCAGATGGTTTTTGAAATTGTGAAGATGCTTGGCGATAGACCAAATGAGCTTTTGTATGGTGAAGGCGTATTAGAAATTCTGCCAGATGGCTTTGGCTTCTTACGATCTACTAACTACAACTACCTGCCATCTGCCGAAGATATTTACGTATCTCCTGCACAGATCCGCCGCTTTGACCTTAAAAAAGGCGACACAATCGCCGGAACCATCCGCTCTCCAAAAGACAAGGAAAAATACTTTGCGATGCTTAAAGTTGATAGAATCAACAATAAGCCGCCAGAAAAAGCTCGTGAGCGCATCCACTTTGAAAACCTCACACCGCTGTATCCAAACACACGCCTTGTGATGGAAACAAATAAAGAAAACCTCACTACTCGCGTAATCGACCTTGTCAGCCCTATCGGTAAAGGCCAGCGTGCGATGATCGTAGCGCCGCCTCGTGCTGGTAAGACGATGATCTTGCAGTCAATTGCAAACGCCCTTGCGACAAATAATCCAGAAAGTGTGCTCATTGTATTATTGATTGACGAGCGCCCAGAAGAAGTAACAGACATGCAGCGCCTTGTGCGCGGCGAAGTTATTGCCTCAACATTTGATGAGCCGCCAGAGCGCCACGTACAGGTTGCTGAAATGGCCCTAGAAAAGGCCCGCCGCTTAGTTGAGTATGGTAATGACGTTGTTATCCTCCTAGACTCACTTACTCGCTTAGCGCGCGCCTATAACGCCGTGCAGCCACACTCTGGCAAAATCTTGAGTGGTGGTATCGACTCTAACGCCCTTCATAAACCAAAACGCTTCTTCGGCTCTGCTCGTAACGTAGAGCAAGGCGGATCGATGACAATTATCGCAACAGCGCTAATTGACACAGGATCTCGTATGGATGAGGTGATCTTTGAAGAGTTTAAGGGTACGGGCAACATGGAACTCGTACTTGATCGCCGTCTGGCTGATCGCCGCGTCTTCCCAGCTGTTGACCCAATTAAGAGTGGAACTAGAAAAGAAGATCTCTTGTATCACAGAGAAGAGCTTGAGAAAATCTACCTTCTTCGTCAAGCAACAGCTGATCTTTCAACGCTTGATGCTATGAACTTGCTCCTTGGTCGCCTCAAAAAGACCAACAGCAACGTAGAATTCCTCCTAGGCATGAAAGACTAAAATTATCCAGGCATGGTAAGCTTATTGCTTACCATGCTGTTTTAAGGATAATTCCATGAGCCCACAAAATAATAATACAAATAAAAATTGCCCTTGGACACGAGAATTTATACAAGCTCAAGTCAAACAGTCTCGCCCACCCATTAAACCTCAAAAACCAATCGAACAAACCATATTAAAATATGGCCTTTCGATCTTATTCCCAAGCAAACTCTAATATTTATTGTTGAATATTGATGGGCATGTGTGATAATTAGAGGAAATTGTATATATTAGGTTACACCATGCGCGCTCTTTTAACTCTCATGCTTCTTTTTGTATCATGCTGCCAGGCTGATGATTGCTATCCTCATCCCAAATATCTGCTCATTAGCGAAAATGCTGGGGATTTAAGTGGGCGACATTTTGACTTTAGCTTGGGCTCAACAACTGTTTCCCAGTTCGATTATTCAGTAAAAATCACTGCTGAACAGCGCTTTTCTGATAAGCAGCTATTGGTTATTGCTTTCCCACAAGAAATGGGTGTTTCTTTTCGCATTCAAAGAGTGAGAATTGGCAAAGCGCCTCAATTTAACTTAAGAGGATCTGTAGCCCACGTTACGGGCGTGTTTTCAGCCCGTGTAAGCGAAAATCGACCATTATCAGCGCGCATAACTGTGCCCGTACAAATTGAGCCTGTAAATGAGTTTACAGTATCTACCAATGAAGCCCTTATTCAGGGCAATCAGTATGTGTTAAAGAACTTACCACGTATGGTTACTGGCGACGAACCTTAAAAACTACTTAAATTATTCACCAACAATCTTAATGAGTACTTTTTTTGATTTTGGTCCGTCAAATTCACCAAAAAAGAGCTGTTCCCATGTGCCAAAATCACATTTACCACCCGTTACAGCAATCATCACTTCTCTTCCCATAAGCTGACGCTTTAAGTGAGCATCGCCATTTTCTTCGCCATCTTCATTATGCTTCCAGAGCGTTAATGGCTCGTGGGGTGCCATTCTATCTACCCACTTGTTTAAGTCTGCTAATGATCCTTTATCATTATCTCCAACAAAACAAGATGACGTAACATCCATTGCATTCACTAAAGCAAAGCCATCCATGATGCCGCTTTCTCTAATAGCACTTTCTACTTGGTCGGTGATGTTAATGAAAGCCATGCGGGCTTCTGATGTAATTTCAAGCTCTTTTCGAAAACTTTTCATAATTTTTCTACAACTGCTCCATGTAATGATCCAAAAACTCGGGCTTGACCGGACACTATCACTTTTCCGTTTTTGCCTTCAAAGGTAATTGGACCTTTGCAGACAGTATTCCCAGAAAGCTCAACTACCTGCTGACCAAAAGACCAAAAGGGCTTTTTGATAAACAAGGCATCCAAATGACAATCAGAAAACTGCACTTTGTGCGCTGTTACTACAAGCTCTCTTCTAAACGTTGTGTGCGCGGCATCTAAAAATCCATGAACATCAACATTCCCCTCTACAACAGAGTCACTTATGCTTGCACGACCCGCTACAGTGACATTTTGAAGATGTGCTTTAGTAGATACTAAATTGCCTTTTACAGCTAAATTTTTGCGCAAATAGGTGCCATCGAGCTCTACAAAACCATTGGCAGTAAGGGAGGTAAGTGTTTCTTTGCCATAGTTAATAAAGCCAGAGCTGACATTTTCTGTACTATTACCAAAACCTGGCCCACACATATAGTAAGAGCAGAAAAGCGCCAAGGCGACAATCGCAATGAGTATATACTTCATGACTAGAACTCCATTTCTTTGCATAATCGTTACTTTGCAACTTTTTGGCGAGAGATTTTTAGTTTATGGCGAAAAATAAAGCTTATAGTAACGGTACATCTTTTGGAACCGTCATAAAACGTTTTTTTATCTTCGGTATTTTAGCATTAATCGCTGTAGGAGGCTTTTGGGCACTAGAAGAGCGCCCAGAAATAAGCCAGTACTTTGATTTTGGCACAAAATCCGCTAACTTGCAGACCTTTGAACTGGTGCACCCACCAGAAGCGATTATGCAGCGCATGCAAAAAGAGCTCTTACGCACCCCTGAGCATTCATTTGCCAAACCCTATGTACAATTCTCTCCCATGCTCATGCTGCATGTAAAGTATAGCCCCAACCAAAAGCTTACCGAAGAAGCCGACTGCCTATGGGATCAGAATACGGCTGAAATGGTACTAGACACAGCTACCTTTGAAACCACTCACGGCTTTCAAGACTGCATGAACCAACAGGCAAACGAAGAGGATTTTCGAATCCTCCATGCCCTGGCAAAGCATTCGGGGTCATTAAACAAAGATAAGCTAGCAAGCGAGCTTGGTATGGATATAGACGTTCTTTCAAACCAACTTGCTACACTAAAAAGAAAGCATTTGATTGTGCAAAAGCAAGATATGGTAACCCTGCATTTTCAAAGCCCACTCTTAAAAACCGTGCCCAAAACCAACCAACAACTCTCTTTTGTTGAAAAGCAAGTGCCAAAAGAATCTCGCCTAAACGCAAAATACAGCAAAAGCCAAATACAAAAGCTGGCCCAAGATGCCTTCGGCACCGATTTTGCGATTCGTTCATCAAAGGAAGTCTATTTGCCAATTGTGGTAGTCGTAGTGCAAAACCCAGATGGCTCTGAGCTAAAAACCTTCTTTAATGGCGTAACAGGCAAGCGCATCAAAGTTTAAAGTGTGTGATTTTTTCACCACTGAGAGAACTGCTAGAGCTCACTGAGAAAAAATTACGGTAAAGCTTGAGTTGTTTTAGAGCCCTATTTAGGGCGACTGAACGAAGCCCACCGTGACCGCAGGGAACGGTGGGTATAATGTAACCCAATTACGGAGCCAGGCTGAGGGCGATTCAATAACAAACTTCTACGTAAAATATTTTGATTGAGTCGCCCTAAACCGGGCTCTGATACTTTTTTATCCTCTCCCACCGTTCCCTGCGATCACGGTGGGCTTCGTTCAGTCGCCCTAAAGGGCTCTAAAACCGATTCTGCATTATTCTATTACTGGGCAGGCAACTCTTAGGGCTTCTTTGAGGGCCTCGCAGCCTTCGCCTGATGAGGCGCTGATTGTGAAGATGCGGTCTTTGTGTTTTGAGAAGGCGTTGAGGAAGTCTTCAGCGTGTGCTTGAGCACCTTCTAGGTCGATTTTATTTAATACGATGAAGAAGGGACGCTTGAGTAGGCTTGCATCATACGCTCTTAGTTCATCTAAGAGTACTGTGTAGTCTGCAATTGGGCTTCTACCTTCCCAGCCTGAGATGTCGATTACAAACACTAATGCTTTTGTTCGTTCGATGTGACGTAAAAATTCTAGGCCTAGGCCTCTATTTTGGTGAGCGCCTTCTATGATGCCAGGAATGTCTGCAATCAATAAACGTGAACCGTCAGCATACTTAACAGACCCAATATTTGGATGAAGTGTAGTAAATGGATACGCTCCAATTACAACGTCGCGGTTAGCTAATTCTGAGATAAGAGTAGATTTGCCGGCATTAGGAAAGCCCACTAGGCCAACATCAGCGATGAGCTTGAGCTCAAATTCTACTTCTTTTTCTTCGCCAGCAGTTCCCGGAGTACAGATATTTGGTGCACGGTTAGTTGAAGTACGAAAGACGTAATTGCCCTTACCACCCTTCCCACCTTTACAGAGCACAACTTTTTGGCCATGCGTTGTAAGGTCAAAGAGCACTTCACCCGTTGCTGCATCTTTTACAAGTGTGCCACAAGGCACTTTTAACAAAAGATGTTCGCCATTGCCACCTTGGCGGTTGGCATCGGCGCCCTGAACACCATTTTTCGCTTTGCAAATACGACTGTTGGCAAACCATTCAAGGGATGAGTAGTTATTATCAGCCTGAAGAATAACAGAGCCTCCATGACCGCCGTTACCGCCTGCTGGACCGCCTTTGGGGACGAATTTTTCACGTCGCCAGGCAATAACGCCGTTTCCGCCTTTACCTGCGATGCATTGAACTTTTATTCTGTCTATAAACATAATAACCTTGATTTGTGGTTGTTCGGTGCAAGTAAGGCAAAAGGAGAAAAAGAAAAAGTAGGGGTAATAAATTACCCCGAACTATTAGTTTGTAGCTGGAAGAATCGAGACGTATGTTTTGTCTGTTTTCTTAAAGTGGACAATACCATCATTGAGTGCGAAGAGCGTATCATCTGTACCACGTCTGACACACTTTCCAGGGTGCCATTTTGTGCCGCGCTGACGCACGAGGATGCTGCCTGCTGAAACAAGCTCGCCTTCACCTACTTTTATACCGAGACGCTTTGATACTGAGTCGCGTCCGTTTCTTGTTGAACCTTGACCTTTCTTATGGGCCATGAGAGCACCTCTTAACCTTGGATATCTAGAATCTTAATTTGTGAGTAGCGCTGGCGATGGCCAAACTTGCGATACTGGTTTTTGCGTTTTTTGTACTTTAGGGCTTCGATTTTAGGACCTTTTGCCTCTTGTACATACTGGCCAATAACTTTAAAGCCAGGAACTACAGGAGCTCCAACTTTAAATTTGCCTGAACCGTCTGCAACGAGTAATACCTCGCCAAACTCAACTGATTTGCCTGGCTCAGAATCTAAAAGTTCGACTTGAATAACGTCGTCTTTTTTGACCTTATACTGTTTGCTACCGCTACGAATAATTGCGTACATAGGATTTCCCCATTGATCTTAAGTAGCAACTATACTACAGCATGTCAAACTTTTACGCAAGTCATAACATTATGACCAATTAAGAATTTTAGCTTTTAGTGACTCGCCCGTACGGCGATTTACCAAGATAAATCGACTTTCATCGCTTGTCTTTAGCACACGAATAATATCATCTACGACCCAGTCATTGGCAAGTTCTGCATCGTGATCGTGACATGGCTCATAAAATCTGTTATTTCCTAAAAATATGCTCTTCTTAGCTCCACGGCCTAGCATACGGTATTCACGACCATGTTTTTTGCCACGGCTTGTGATACTTTTTGTCTTCTCAACATCAGGCAAAATGGGGTCTGTCCGACGACGTAGGCGTATTTGATCAGCAGATAAATCACCGAGCGAGACGAGGCATATAAGTAGCCCCAAAAAAACGCCAAATATGTTCATATACAGCCCCTTATTTCCAAGAATATATTTTAGCTTTGATTGACTGTCCAGTTTCCATATTCAACAGAATATACCGACCATTATCACTACATGTAAAGAGACGGATATTGTCACCCAGAGTCCAGTCTAAGAGTAGTTTTACTTCTTTTTTACGAGTTGGCCTGTAGTAGACGTTGTTAGATAAAACGATGCTATTGTGATCACCTTCACCAAGTAATCTAAAATCGCCAATTAATTCAGTTGGCAAGTCACTATCGCTACTTGAGCTTTCAGAAATGGGAAGTGCTTGTAAACCTAGAGGGGCGATGCATAAAAAAGCCGCCAAGAACATAGATAGTAGTTTCATAATAGACTCCTGTTTTTCTCAGGTATGGCTTTTTTGACCATTTCTTGACAAGAAATTAATCATAAGCGTTGCCGTAAAATTCCCTTGCCCTTGCCCAATATTTTCGTGCCCGTGCCCGATTTTGTATTTGTATTCGATTTTGTATTGGTATTGGTATTAGTGTGCCGTAGGTACACCTCATTATTAGCCCATAGTATACCCCGAAGGGGTAAACTATGGGAACACCATGAAAAAAACATCTCGAGCCACTTTAGTGGCGACAAAACCTTAATATTCAATCGCCACGAAAGTGGCTCTATATATTAATTTACACGGTTCCCACAGTTTGCACCTACGGTGCTACACTCGTGGGCTAATAATGAGGTGTACCTACGGCACACTAATACCAATACGAAAGGGAAAGGGAAATACAAATACAAAATCGGGCAAGTGCAAGGGAAATTTATGATAAGGTTTGTTTAGGAAAAGTGGCCTAGACTGGAATCGAACCAGCGACACAAGGATTTTCAGTCCTCTGCTCTACCATCTGAGCTACCAGGCCGGAGAATTGTTACGAAAACAATACGCAATTTGCCCCTTTTTATCAATAGCCAAATGTAAAAACTCTAGTTTTGTGAACCTGACAAATCCTCTATAAGGTCTTTTGTGATGTTGATTGCTTCTTGCAATTGCATGCTCTGAAGTGTGCGAAGGGCACTTTTTTGGTCTAAAACAATCTTCTGAACTGTAAGGCCATGCTTTTCTGTGATCGTAAAATCTCCATGAATAAGATTTTGATAATTTTGATCTTTTTCTAAGCGAAGCCGGCTCTTTCTCGCTAACTCTGGGATCCACCTACGATAAAAGTCATTTTTCTGCTGTAAAAATGGTAAATAGTAGTGTTCGTACCACGTTTTTTCTTCTTGCGGGACATCAGATAGTGTGTCTGCAAAAGATGGATCTATCCTGTCGGCATTGATGGTCTCTGTAAGATAGGCCTCGCCAACATTTTTATCTGTTCTATAGCTTGGCAATACGATATCTGATTTTACACCCTCAAGCTGTGTTGACACACCAGAAACACTATAGTATCTACCAATAGTTACCTTAAAATAGGATTCAGACTCTTTATCGCCCGTTACCGTCTGGGTCTGAATAGACCCTTTACCGTATGTCTGAGCATCACCTACGATAATTGCCACTCCGTAATCTTTTAAGGCTTCGGCTACAATTTCAGCCGCAGATGCCGTTTCTCTTGATGTCAAAATAATTAACGGCCCTGTGTAGGCAACACTAGAATCTGTATCTCTAAAGTAGCGAAGGGAGCCATCAGAGTATTTAGCAGCTACAATAACGCCAGACTTTATAAACAGCCCTGCCACTTTTACTGCCTGAAGCAAAAAGCCACCACGATTATCGCGAATATCAAGCACAAGACCCTTTATGGGGCCATTTTTAGCCAAAGTTTTAAGTGCTGTCAACACATCTTGCTCACTTGTCACATCGTTTGCACCTTGATAAAACGAATGGAGCTGAATCACCCCAATAACGCCTCCTGGCACCTTTTCAAACGTGGTATCTACGCGGCCTTCTTGGATAGTAATTTGGCGTCTTTCTAGCACCACGTGATAGGGGTCTTTATTGTTCTTTAAAAAACCAAGATCAACATAGGTGCCCTCTTTTCCGGCAAGAGCTGCTTCAACTTCTTGCAGGGTGAGCGTTTTGGTTTTAGTTTGACCTATAGAGGTGAGCTCATCGCCTACTGTTATCTTTCCACTTTGTTCAGCACTTGAGCCTTTTACGAGTGATGACACCAAAAATGTGCTGCCGCCCGCTTCAACACTAATACCAACGCCTTCATATTCTTTTTGGAGTTTCATGCGTAAATTTTCGGCTTCTTTGGTATTAAAATACTCTGAATGCACATCTAGACTTGCAGTAAGCGCCTTTAAAATATGGAGCGCAAATGCCTCTTCTTTTTGCGGAGCTGTTAAGGGTTTGCCCTCTTTATTTAGGTATAAATAGCTATTTTCATACTCTTCAAGCTCAAGCTCTACATTTCTTACAGCTTCTGCAAAAGATAATGATCTGTTGAGTGATTTATAGGTTTCAAGCTCTTTACCTACTAAGTGAGCCATGTAGATAGCATGGAGCTTATCAAGCTCTACTTCATTTTTAGCAAAACTAGACACGCTTGCTCGTTTATCTTCAGTAATAATTGGAAGGGGCTTTACAGCAAGCTCTTGGAAGGTATTGATATCTACTACCATAGTGCGACGAAAGAGCAAAAGCTTACGAATGGCCTCTTGAATCGTATCGTTTAGTTTTTGAAAAATGGAATAATCTTGTGCTTCACAAGCATCTGCTAAGCGGTTGAGCTCAGAGTTGGACATAGTTAAAAAGGGTTCTACATCGCTTGCCAATAAATAGACATGGTAGGGGTCAAACTCGTTTATATAGTGCTGAAGAGCCCTTTGGACAATTTCTCCGGTCATCTTTTTTTGCGTTACGTGCTCAGCAAAAAACTTTTTCATTTCTACACGCACTTCCGACAGTGTTAAAGGCGCCGAAGTATCGGTGTTTACTGCAAAAGCGCATATTGGTAAAAGACAAAAAATGATAAAACGGGCAAACATAGACGAAAATACCTTGATAACTCTTGCTCGTCTGTATTACTGTTTATGTTATTTCTGGCAAGATATGTCTGTTTCTATTGATGAATTACTTTTACAAGTCCAAAAAAAGGAAGTCGAAATTTTCGACCTAAACCTTACAGATTTGGCACGCGATTTTAGAAAAACAGAATTTACAAGCCTCTACCCAGGATCTAAGTTTATAGCGGGTCTTGCCCACCTTATCTACATTAAAGCCCACGGCTTAGTGCCTCCAGAGCTAGAACTTATAGAAGAAGAAGATTTTGAGCAATTACGCCTACAATCTGTAGAAGAATATGCCGTTTTTAGAGACGTTGCCAAAGATTTTTCATGCATAGAGCGCGAGCAATCAGAAAGCTTTTGGCGCCCAACAACTATTATTCCAGAAGAGATGCCACGACCTTTTCAAGTGCCGCTTGATTTAGAAGAATTTTCGCGCCTCTTTATGAATATCTGGCAACAGGCAAAAGACCGTTCATTTTCAATCTATGAAGAAGAGTGGAGTGTTGCTGATGCCCTTAAAATCGTAAGGCTACAACTTGTAGAAAAGCGCCTCTCAATTCATGAACTTTTCCCTCTTGAGTATTCTAAAGAGCAGCTTATCGTCACATTTTTGGCCGTCTTAGAGCTCTTAAAACACCAAGAAGCTGCATTAATTAAAGAACATAACATCTGGTATCTTACATGTCAGTCTCAATAATTGAAGTAAAACGCATCGTCGAAGCCATTTTATTTGCCTCAGGTGAACCTGTTACGCTTGCCAAAATGCGCGAAATTATTGAATCTACCCATCCAATTAGCATACGAGAACTCAAAGTTGTGCTAGATATGATGCAGGCTGAATATAAAGACCAACGTAGAGCCTTTTGTCTAGAAAATATCGCCGATGGCTATGTGCTACGAACTGAGCCTGTATACTCACCATATGTAAAAATGCTCTTTAGTAATCGCAAAAAAGAACGCCTCTCTCAAGCATCGCTTGAAACACTTGCGATTATTGCCTACAAGCAGCCTGTCACCAAAGCTCAGATTGAACTTATCCGCGGCGTTGACTGCTCAGGAGTACTTGCGCACCTGCAAGAACGAGCACTCATTGAAGTGACAGATAAACTTGAAGCTCCAGGCCGACCTTCTCTTTTTGGAACGACAAAAGAATTTTTGAAACATTTCGGCCTCAAAACGTTATCCGACCTTCCTCCTCAAGCTGAGATTATCAAAAAATAATTATCACCGCAGAGAGATCGACAGAGAACTAGAGAGTAAAAACGAGAAAACAAAGAAAATCTATCTTTTTTCCTCTGCGCTCTCTGTTGCTCTCTCTGCGGTAAATTTTCCTAATTTTTAAAGTTTTTTGTAGCTCAAACCTTCCCAGCCAATAGGAAAGTAAAAATCTTCTAGTGTTTAAGCGCCTACTTTGCTATTCTTAAGCCGCGTTTTTTTAATTAGGAGTAAAAAACATTCATGCCAACTATTACTCAGCTGGTACGACAAGGTCGCAGACCAAAAGTGACAAAGAGCAAATCACCCGCTCTAAAATCATGCCCACAAAAGCGTGGCGTTTGCGTCCAAGTAAAAACAAAAACACCTAAAAAGCCTAACTCAGCTCTACGAAAAGTAGCATGGGTTCGTCTTTCTACAGGTCAAGAGGTGATTGCATACATCGGTGGTGAAGGCCACAACCTACAGGAACACAGCATTGTGCTTGTTCGTGGTGGTCGTGTGAAGGACCTTCCGGGTGTTCGCTATCACATCGTTCGTGGCTGTCTAGACTGCGCGCCAGTTAAAGACAGAAAGAAAAGTAGATCGAAGTACGGGGCTAAAAAGCCTAAGTAACGCTGGGATATTTTTGTAAATATCCTGGTCCAGGATATGCGCTTTTTGTGAAGAAGCGCATTTCTTGCACAGGTTTTCTTTTACGAGAAACCAGGTGAATCATTCGATTACTTGAAAATTGATTCATACAATTTATTTTGGAATAAACTATGTCAAGAAGACACAGAGCAGAAATAAGATCCATTGATCCGGATCCACTTTACGGCAGCAAGGTGCTTGCCAAGTTCATCAATAAGATCATGGAAGGTGGAAAGAAATCCACTGCCCGCCGCATTGTGTATAGTGCGATTCAAAAGTTTGCATCTCGAGTGAAACTCGAAGATCCATTAGATGCTTTTGAGCAGGCGCTAGACAACGCTAAGCCATCTCTCGAGGTAAAATCTCGTCGTATCGGTGGTGCTACCTATCAGGTGCCCGTCGAAATTCCTTCAGCTCGCCAAACATCGCTTGCGATGCGCTGGATTATTGCAAACTCACGCAATAAGCCTGGTAAGTCAATGGAAGAGGCCCTCGCACTCGAGCTATCTGATTGCTTCAACAATCAAGGCACGACTATTAAGAAAAAAGATGACACCCACCGTATGGCAGAAGCTAACAAAGCCTTTGCTCATTACAAGTGGTAACAACGATACTTTTTGAGGCAATAAAGCATGGCTAGACCTGCAGACGAAAAATTAGAAAATGTACGTAACCTAGGCATCATGGCTCACATCGATGCTGGTAAGACGACAACAACCGAACGTATCCTGTATTACACTGGTCGAGTTCACAAAATGGGTGAGGTGCATGAAGGCGCCGCAACTATGGACTGGATGGTGCAAGAGCAAGAACGCGGTATTACTATTACATCAGCATGTACAACAGTGTTCTGGAAACCCCATGACTCTGACGTACAAGCAAGAATCAACATCATTGATACTCCAGGCCACGTTGACTTTACGATTGAAGTAGAAAGATCTCTTCGCGTACTTGACGGCGCTGTTGCAGTATTTGATGCTGTATCTGGCGTTGAACCACAATCTGAAACAGTATGGCGTCAAGCTGACAAATACCAGGTGCCTCGCATCGCATTTGTTAACAAGATGGACCGTATTGGTGCAGACTACTTTGAAGCTATTAAGAGCATTAAAGAGAAGTTGGGTGCAAATGCGTTTGCAGTTCACTTTCCTCTTGGCGCTGAAAGCCAATTCAAAGGCATGGTTGACCTAGTAAAGATGAAAGCTCTATGGTTTCACGACGAGACCTTAGGTGCAGACTGGGAAGAATCTGAAATTCCAGAAGAATTCTTAGATGAGTGTAAAGCACTTCGTCAAGAGCTTCTAGAAGAGCTTGCAACACTTGAAGATGATGAAGCTTTCATGACGAAAGTTCTTGAAAATCCAGATTCATTAACTGCAGCAGAGATCAACCCACGTATCAGAAAAGGCGTATGCGCTCTTAAAATTACACCAGTACTTTGCGGTACAGCGTTTAAAAATAAAGGCGTTCAGCAGCTTCTAGATGCAGTTGTGCACTGGTTACCATCACCTCTTGATCGCGGCCAAATTAAAGCATACGACCTCAAGAAAGATGGCGAAGAGATTATCTTAAAGCCAGAAGACAACGGCAAACTTGCAGCTTTAGCCTTTAAAATTATGTCCAAC
>JAJFUY010000071.1 GCA_021372185.1 Chlamydiales bacterium
ACGACGCTCTTCCGATCTGATACACTAGATCGAGCACTGCCTAGCCTAAAAGTAAACCACAAGACAGGCGAAAAAGCCTTCTTCTGGTATGACTCTCGAGATGACGTCACAGGCGTTAGCGTTAAGCCATTTGGCGCTATCATTAAGTAAGCATAAAAGGCCATACTCTGTGTTGCAGAGTATGGCCTTTTTCAATTTGATGCACTTGCCAAAGTTCTCATAAACTCTATGAGAGGGTGAGTTCCATTTGCTCGTATTTGCGCATCATGTCGCGGGCGTGGGCTGCGTCTTCAAAGCGTAGGTCTTTGGCGGCTTTTCTCATGGCTTTATCCCAGTCGGCGATTTTTTTACGCACATCAGAAATGGAGAGATTCTCTTGGTTGGTGTGGGATTGTTTCTTAGCCGTAGGTGCAGCTTCGGTATCTTCTAGGCCTTCTTCTAGTACACTTAAGAGGGTGTTATCGCGGATGACAGTTTTTGGTACGATGCCGTGCTTTTCGTTATACTCTTGCTGGATTTTTCGACGATGTTCGGTGATAGCCACTGTTCGTTTGATTGAACTTGTGATGGTATCGGCGTACATAATTACGCGGCCATTTACGTTACGCGCCGCCCTTCCACAGGTCTGAATAAGTGAGGTGTCGCTTCTTAAGAAGCCCTCTTTATCAGCATCGAGTATGGCTACAAGTGATACCTCAGGTATGTCTAAGCCTTCACGAAGTAGGTTAATACCTACAAGAACATCAAACACGCCGTTACGTAAGTCGTGGATGATTTTTAGGCGATCTAGAGTTTCAACTTCAGAGTGCAGATAGCGAGCCTTAACACCTAAGTCTGTTAGATAAGTGGCGAGTTCTTCAGCTAAACGCTTGGTTACTGTAGTAACAAGTACGCGTCCGCCCTTTTTGGTTTCAGCATGTATTTCAGCCAGGCAGTCATCCACTTGTGTTGCGGCAGGTCGTATTTCAATTTGCGGATCCAGTAAGCCTGTAGGCCTAATAATCTGCTCTACAACGCTGCCACCGGATTCTAACAATTCAAATTCTGACGGTGTAGCAGAAACAAAAATTGTCTGGCCCATCAGGCGCAAAAATTCTTCAAATTTTAAGGGTCTGTTATCATATGCAGAAGGCAGCCGGAAGCCAAAATCTACAAGAGCCTGCTTTCTTGCTTTATCACCGTTGTACATGGCTCTAAGCTGCGGTACAGTCTGGTGGGATTCATCAATGAATAACAAATAATCTTTGGGAAAGTAATCTATTAAACAAGGCGATGGCTCACCTGGGTTTCTGCGGCTAAAGTGACGTGAGTAGTTTTCGATACCCTTGCAAAAGCCCACTTCTTTAATCATTTCAATATCATACATCGTTCGCTGCTGTATGCGCTGGGCCTCTATAAGCTTGTTTTGCTCATCAAAAAATTTGATCTGGCCTTTACACTCTTCTTTAATAGAATCTATAGCCGAAAGACGGACATTTTCAGGTGTAACATAGTGTGAGCCTGGAAAAACAAAAACTTCAGGTAGTCGGCGGCGGATTTTACCTGTAAGCGGGTCAAATTCTGATAGACGCTCTACATCATCGCCAAAAAATTCTACTCTAAATGCAATATCTTCTTCATACGCTGGGAAGATATCTAACACATCACCACGCACCCTAAAATTTTTACGCGCAAAATCGGTATCATTTCGCTCATACTGCATATCTACAAGGTGTAAAAGTACATCGTCGCGACGTACCTTCTGGCCCTCTTTTAAATGTAGAGCCATGCCTCGGTAATATTCAGGAGTTCCTAGGCCATATATGCAGCTTACAGAGGCTACAATAATCACATCACGGCGCTCTAATAGTGATCTCGTGGCACTTAGGCGCATCTTGTCAATCTTGTCGTTGATGGCAAAGTCTTTTTCGATAAACGTATCAGTACGGGCTATGTAGGCCTCTGGCTGGTAGTAATCGTAATACGATACAAAATACTCAACGGCATTGGTGGGAAAGAAGCTCTGAAATTCTTGATAGAGCTGCGCTGCCAGCGTTTTATTGTGAGCAATAACAAGGGTAGGGCGCTGCTGATTTACAATAACCTGCGCCATGGTATACGTTTTACCAGAGCCCGTAATGCCAAGCAAAGTTTGCGCCTTCTCATGAGCGTTCAGACCATGAATAAGCGTTTCGATAGCGCGTGGCTGATCGCCCTTTGGCGTAAAATTTGTGGCTAATTCAAACATAATTACATTATGGGGTGAGGGGCGATATCGTGTTTACCTTTACGATCTCGTGCCATTCTTGAAATTTTATTCCATGTTCCGGCTAGGCCCATAAGGCTTTTTACTTCTTTTAGAGTGTCATTTGATTCATCTAGCATTCTAAGCGTGCCTTCATAGACCACTTCTTCTACATAGCCTTTTTCTTGTTCTAACACTTCACGACGTTTACGAATAGGATCTAAAAATGTGTTAAGGGCATGTATGAGACACTCTTTTACTTCTACATCACCAACAGAGCCTGCACTATAGCGCTCTTTTAGCAGGGCAACTTCCGCTTTATTTGTGTTAAAAATATCATGATAGATAAATACAGGGTTACCCTCAACCTTACCTGGTATATGTGCGTGAACGCGGTTAGGGTCGGTATACATGCCACGAACCTTCTTCTCAACAACAGCTGCACTATCAGATAAGAATATGCAGTTGCCAGCAGATTTACTCATTTTACCTTGACCATCTGTACCAATTAACGAAGGCACATCGCTCAAAAGCACTTGCGGCATTGGAAAAAACTCACCATACAGTCCGTTAAAGCGCCTTGCAATATCACGACAAAGCTCTATATGTGCTTCATTATCTTTTCCGACAGGTACTACATCGCTTTTTGTAACAAGAATATCAGCTGACTGAAGCACTGGGTAGCCTACAAGCCCAAATGGTATGCTGTCATCTTCCATCTTGGCATTTTTTGCCATTTCTTTGATGCTAGGAAGGCCTTGCAAGCGGTTAATTGTCACCATCATCTCAAAGATTAAATTAAGCTCATAGATAGCAGGAAGGGCAGATTGAAGATAGATTTTAGATTTTAGTGGGTCAATCCCACAGCTTAAATAATCTAACAGCATCTCACGAATATGTGTGCGCGATTCTACAATATCTTCTTTTGATTTTTTAGTAGTGAGCATATGAAGATCTGCTACAAAGAAGTAGCAGTCATACATATCCTGAAGCTTTAATCTATTTTGAATAGAGCCTACATAGTGCCCAAGATGCAGATATCCCGTTGGACGATCTCCTGAAACTAAGCGCTTTTTTGGTTTACTATCCATGGAAGACTCCAACTTTAAAACAGGTTTCTAAAACGATAAAAGAAAGGGATATGAGCATAAAAACAATAAGAGCAGGTTTTCCACCTGGTGCAATTATACCCCCTTTAAGATGTAAACTATAGCGCTTTCTCCAGGTCATTAAAGCAGGAATTATGGCTAACAGCACAACAACACCATAGGCACCGGCATATTCAAGAGCTGATAAAAAGGCTCTTTTATAAGAGAGCGCAAAATACAACGGCGGCAAAAATGCAACTGCAAACAAGAGTGTTTTAAAGCGAAAAACAACATTTTTCTTTAACCCATCTGCCAAAAAGTCAAGCAGGCTCATAGATACACCCAAAAAGGATGTAATGATGGCAAAAAAGGCAAAAAGCGTGCCTACACCTGTAATCCAGTTACTTTGGCTAATTTCTGCTAACACTTCTGCACCGCTCATTCCCTGGCTGTAGGCTGCATCAATACCTGTTAAAGGCACAAGCCCAAGAGTTGCTAACTGCCAAAAGCAATAGCCAATAAATGGTAGAGCACTTCCTATCCAGATAGCCTTCTCAAGCTTTTTAATGTCATCATGTAGATATGAAGCAAGGCTTGGAATAACTACATGATACCCAAACGCTGTAAGCACTATAGATAATGACGGAAGCACATACTGCCAGCGGGCCGTTGATAAATTAGCAAGATGAATGTGCGGTAAAGACACTACCAAAAGCACTCCAAAGCTCACTATAAGCCCAAACATAAATACACGATTAATGGCATCTACGGCTTTTACTCCACGGCGAAGAAGCAAACTAAACACAATAAGCAAAGGTATAGCACAGACTATTTGAGCCACTCTTACGCCCGTAATATCTTCGCACAAGTCTTGAAACAAAGCCGTGGTACCTGCAATGTAGGCGGTATTCAGTGCATAGAGCAAAAAGAGGTACGATATACCGCTAATAACTTTACCCCACTTACCAAGTGTATGCTCGGCCATAGTTACTAAATTAGAATCTTTGGGCAAACTAATCGCCACTTCTAATGTGCAAAGAGCCGCAAATAATAAATAGCCCCAAACAAATCCCATGGCCAAAAGTGACGGTAAAAAACCAGCGCGCCCCGTACTTACAGGAAGCGCCAACATTGCCGCTCCGGTGGCGGTGCCAGCAATTAACAAAATGGCGCCAAATAAACGGTTTTTCATACTAGACATATCCTAACTGGTGGGCAAGTTCGATAAAAAAAACAAAAACTGAAATAGCAAGAATTGAGCCCCAATAAAGTGGGCTCACAATTTTCTTTTTTGCAGCCATCAGCGCTGGCAATATCCCAAAGATACTTACAGCGCAGATACCACCTGCAAAATCAAGTGCCTCTAAAAAAAGATGTGGATCACTTAAAGAGAGAAGTAATGGCGGAATCAACACAACGAGTGCCAAAAGCTTGCTCGAGGCCTTTTTGTTTACTTCTTTTAAGCCATCTTTTAAAAAATCTAAAAAGCTAAATGCTACAGGCAAAAACGAGGTGGCAATAGCTAAAAAGGCAAACCCTTGCGCAAAATGCACGACAGATGTTGAACCTACAGTGTCGGCAAGCACCTGTGTGACAAGTTCACCTTTTTGTTCTGCCTGCACCCATTCATTAATGCTCGCTTCTGGAACAAGCCCAAAAATTACAAATTCCCACAATAAATAGATGGCAAGAGAAATAAGGCTACCTATAATAATGGCTTTTCTCAAAGCCTTTGCATCTTGTTTAAGGTACGTTGCAAGTGATGGCAATAGGTTGTGGAACCCAAAACAGATAACCAACAGCGGCAATGACGCCCAAGCAGCATGAAAATTGGCTCGCTCTAGTCGTGCTAAGCTTACTGACGGCAAACCAAAGCTTATAAGCAAAAGATAACAGGCAACCATAGCTAGCAGCAGATACCTATTTAATGAATCAACCAAACGCACGCCTTTAGCAATAGCAAAAAACATTCCCGCCACAAGTACAATACTCGAAACATAAAAATTTATGCCTGTGAAACCAGAAATGATAACCCCTGCAGCT
Organism: Chlamydiales bacterium; assembly: GCA_021372185.1. GTDB lineage: Bacteria > Chlamydiota > Chlamydiia > Chlamydiales > FEN-1388 > SZAS-7. The sequence continues at coordinate 5,356 of JAJFUY010000071.1, forward strand.
ATGATATAAGCGGTCATTATGGCATAAAATAAAAAGGCAAAAAGAACCCAGCAAGAGAGCTTACCCCAAGGCCCGAGTGTTTTTTGCGCCATGGTCAGTAAATGAATTTCCTGCGTGTGAAAAGATGAGATCAGCTTTACCATCAAAAGCCCGGCCGCTGCCATAAAAGCCCAAGCTAAGACAAAGAACACAAACGACGGATAAAACCCGGCTTGAGCCGTTACAACAGGAATTCCAAGCATTCCTGCCCCAATGCAGCATCCTGCAATTAATAAACTGGCCCCAAGTGTCTTATTCATGAAATTCTCTAGTAATATAGGAAGCTATTGTGCTTGAGAGCATTATACTTGAGCCGCTGAAAAAAGAAAATAACAAGAATTTAAAGAGGATGTTACTTTGTTTTTCTCTGCGCCTTTGCGCCTTTTGTTGCTTCTCTGCGTTAAAAAAAACCACACACGTTTGCTAAAATAGATTTATAGCATCCATGAGTAAGCGTGCGTGAAATATTTTTTAACACAGAGAAGCAACAAAAGGCGCAAAGGCGCAGAGAGAGAGAGAGAGAGAGAGAGAGAGATTTACACTCAATCCAAAGGTAAATGAATAAACAAAGATTTTATTCTAGCCCTAGACGCTCGGCTGTGCGCTGCTCTTGCCCTAAACGGCCAAGCTCATAGCCGTCATAGTCTACAAACTTAAAGAACCGCTCAAATTGAGGCTCAACGCGGGCAACTTCTTTTGCCATGCACTGCGCCACATGTCGATACGATGGATGTCCTGCTGCAGATGAACGTAGTTCACAGAGCCACTGTAGTGCACGAAGGTTGACCGTAAAGTACCAGCGAACATTGTAGGCCATTGGCACTACGTATTGGGCTTCTTCGGGAAGTTCCTTGGCAATAGTATCAAAGGCATCTTTTGCCGCGTCTAGTGCATCACAGTAATCTTGGTGGAGGTTACTGTCGATGAGCTCTTGAGGGAGGTAATAGTCGTAGTTACAGGTAAGAAGCTGACGCTCTTGGGTAAGAATGCGGTGGCGGTGTAAGTCGCGATAGGCGCCAAAGTCTGCCACAATTTCAAAGGTAAAGGTTGCGTGTTCAAGTGCTCGTGGAGACTTTTGACGGCGGTTTTCTCGCGGTGTGGCCGCCGCATCTAACACTCGTGCCATATCATCATCAGATAATGTACGAGCATACTCTACAAGTGACTCTAGACTGCAATCTGAATGGCTATATAGCAAGGCTCCGGCAACTTTATAAATTCCATCCGGGTCATAGGATATGAGGCGAGCACCCGGTGCATCATTACTAAATCCATCAAACGATGTATTTTTGGCTAATGATTTAAGTTCTGACTGCATAGTTTCTGTAAATTCTGCAAATGTCTTATGGTGCTTGTGGGCGGGTTCTGCACGACGAATAAACGATGGTATAACTTTGTAGAGCTCTTCATACGAATTTTTAGCAAGCTCTTGAAGTTCTGCTAAGTTTTGGCAGTGCATCTTGTGGATCATATACTCAAAAAATCGCCCATTGCCATAAAAACCCATGTTGGTAAGGGTAGCAGCAGGTAGTAAGCCCCGAAGACAGTCTAAAACTTTGGCTCTTAATGCCGCAGTGTAGGCCGTTTTAGAAGTTTCTGCCTCTTTTGGAAAACGCGTTTCCATAAAGGCTGTAAGGGGTCCAATCAGCTTGGCATAGGTATCAAAGAGCATATTGCAGGTATTGACGTAGAGCGATCTATAGGCCGATGTCATCAATATTGGCTCGCGATAAAAGAGGTACTCTCCTTTTACCTTTTGGTCAAAGTAGATATAGCGTGTTGATTTTTCTAATGGAGATCCGCCCAGGCGGCTATCTTCAACGGCTTTTGCCCCAAGCATCGAAATATTTTCTAAAGCAAGGTGCGCACCACCTAATTCTCCAATCGAGTCATCACCATAGCCATCAAGAATACGATCGTAAAAATTTTGGGCTTTTTTAATAGCAATAAACTGCTGATTAGGATCATCGGCTTCTGCACTTGCGGTAGTGCCTGCAATTTCATTAAACCCAGTTTCATCAGAATTTGAGATAAACTCCTTCAAAAGAAGCGTGCGCAAGCCCAAAGAAGAACGAGAATAGCGAGAAAAAAGTGCCCCCTTAATGACCTCAGGAAGATTCCTGAGCACAAACACAGAACTCTTGGTGTTTGTAACAAAACGCTCTAAGATTTTGATTTGGCTTGGGGTGAATTCTTCGTAATCTTCTAGCATATTCTCATCTCGTTGTTTAATGCAATAAGACTGCCAAACATGCCTACATTGTGCAAGTGAAAAAACACTAAAGCAGCCTTCCGTGCCCGAATATTAAACTTGCCCGTGCCCGTGCCCTTGCCCGTGCCCGATTTTGTATTTGTATTTCCCTTTCTCAAAAACTTTAAAAACAAAAAAATCGGGCAAAGGCAAGGGCACGGGCACGGGCAAGTTACTTGAGGTAACGGCTCAATAGTTCCCAACGAAAGTTTGGGGATTGAGTTGTGATCCAATCGCGGATTTCTTGGGGGCTAGAGCGGCAGAAAAGGAGGATTTCTTGGTCGGTTAGGCGTACCATTAGGGGGAGGCTTTTGCCGCCTGTAATGACGTCTAGGTGCTTTTTGCAGCATTTCCATTGACTTACACGCAATGCTAGTCGTAACCCGAAAAATCCCGCTAAGGCAATTGGCAAACTTGCAGCGGGGATAAAAAAATTTGAGAGAAAACCTGAATTGTAAGAATCCACAAACAGATCTTTTACCATCAAAAGCAAAAGCGGGATGAATGAAGACAGTAAAAGAATTGACTCATACGGGCGTTCAAATAATGGCCCTAAAGTAGCCCTTAGCCTGCTTGCTGACAAATGATAGGCAAAGATTTCTTCAAATATAGATGAGCCCAAATTTGCTCGCGCCGCATGCACATACTCATGAGCTAAAACTTCACTTTTATCATAAAGCTTTAAGTACGTTTGGTTTTTTTCAAACGCTGGAACAAGCTGAATCATGGGCGCTACATCAAGGCTATCTGAATACCACATACAGCCGGCTTCCCAAAGTCTAAGACCATCTCGAGCATACTCTACAGGCACCCATGAGGGGTTTATTTCGTATACCTGGATAAGACATTCAGGCACATCTCGTCCTTGACACTCTGTAAGCTTGATAGCACGTTCGGTATATGATTCTGGGGTATCATCAGGCAGGGCAAAAATGCCCTGTTCATCTGTCACTTTAGAACTGACTTGAGTGGTAGGTAACGTCATCAACTAAACCTTTGTCGTCAAATTTTATTACTACCGTAAGTGTTCTTTGGCTTGATCTTGTAGCTCCCGCGTCCTTTGAATAGGCACCAAGTATGAGCCACACACCACCATTATCACGAGAGTAAGAAACTTCGCGCGCTACCTTGTCATATACCCAAGCTTCTCTTCCGCTTGAATCACGTGTCACTATATTAGGCGAGCCGAGTGACGAGGCTACATCAGCTTGAGAATTGCCTTTGGTAACCTTTCTTTGCACATTGCCTAATGTAAACTTCTCGACACTGTCTTGCTCTGATACTGCTCGTTGATGCTGTGCAGCACTCTGGCAGCAGGTTAAAAAGCCAAAAGCGACAACAACCACTAAAAATAGTGCTTTTTTCATGATTTACCCTATATATCTTGTTGTTGAATGAAAATTCCTTTATCTACCTTAGAAAAGAAATTCTGATAAAATTTTTCATCTGTTAACTGGCTCACGCTTATGACAGAGGCACAATTATCCATAATTTTTTTCTGAAAATTGACGCGAACGCGCACCTGTTTTCCAAATTCACTTACATTCACTGTAGCTTCAATGACTTCGTGCTTAGGCCATCTGGCGCTTTCGGCTCGTTGCATTTTAGCCCACATACGTGCGTGAGAGTCTTCGATATCTTTTTCTTGCGTGGCCGTTAAAAAGCCAAGATCCATCGCCACGTTCTTCACAATGAAATTCTCATCCTGAAGAGTGTTTAGAACACTTTTCATGACCAATTTGTACTGGTCAGTGTCAAAGGTTCTGGTTTGCATTTGGCGAATTTCAAGCTGAGTTTTTTCAGGCTCTGGCGGCTTTGATGGAGCACATGCCGTAACAGCAAACAGGCAAAATAAAAGCGAAAGCAAGCGAACCATGTTATAAACCCCTTGTGGTAGAGTCTATAAGTATATCAGATAACCAATTTTAATTGAGATATGTGCAAAACAACCACTGAGAACACTGAGATAGATTGAGAACAGAGATGAAGAGTAGAACAATTAATTGTTTTTGTTTTTCTCTCTTTGTGTTCTCAATTTTTCTCAGTGAGCTCAGTGTTCTCAGTGGTGAATGTGAATTTTAGAGTTTATTTAGTTGTCGTCGTTCATGTCGTAGTCGCTGTCGTAGATGTCGTCATTAACACCATCTAGGGTAATTGTGCCATCTACTTGTAGCTCGGTTACGCCAACTTCAGTACCCCATGGTTTTTGAAGGAAGTCATCGTGTTCCATTGTTTCCCATGGGCGGTCTGTAACGATTACATCAGATGCGTCGTCCGTAATCTCGTATTGGATGCCACTTGGTGCCGGAGCTGTTATTGTTTCATCGTCACAAAATGCAATTGCTGGAACCAGCATAGGCCATAACATAAAGTGCTTCATAAAGTACCCCCCATTTGCTTCTGCATAGCTCTGGGGGATATTAATAGTCAACTTTTATTTTGAAAGTCGCTGGAGTGGAGCAATTTTTGCTATTAAACACTTTGTAGCATCGTCTTTAGAAAACAGGATTTCATACATCAGGCCGTGAGAGCCATCTCGAACGTTTTCTACACGCCCAGGGCCAAATTGAGGGTGAAACACTGTCTCACCAATAGAAAATGGGGTCTCATCTCTTGGCATATTTGGGCCTGCGGCACCCATGCGCGCCGAAGGTGCTGCCATGACAGGGGGCGAGCTCATAGCTACAAGCTGGCGCAATTTTTGAGGAATTTCTTGCAAAAAGCGGCTTGGACGCATGCTTCTTGTGGCTCCCCAGAGGCTTCTTACCTGAGCAAAGCTTATAAAAAGGTGACGTTTTGCACGCGTGATACCAACATAAAAGAGGCGTCGCTCTTCTTCTACCTGTTCAGGGGTCTTTTTAGAGTTTATGTGAGGGAATAGATCCTCTTCTAGGCCAACTAAAAAGGCTACTTCAAACTCTAAGCCCTTGCCGTTATGGATTGTCATGAGGGTT